>NZ_VUKI01000031.1:0-78310 GCF_008385775.1 Staphylococcus sp. GDX7P312P
GTTAGTTTTCAACTCGCGTTGCCTGAAAAATAAAAAATAGGATTAGAACCGAATTTATAAATGCATTTTGTTCTAATCCTATTTTTTATTATATAGTTATTTTGTCGTTCTTATTTGACTTTCATACTTTGAATTTTGTCATAATCTGGAGTTGCAAATAATGTTTTTTGATTGTCATAAGTTACAAACCCAGGTTTAGCGCCTGATGGTTTATGAACATTTCTTATTTCCGTATAGTCTACGGGAATTTGACCAGAATTACCCGCTTTTGAGAAATAACCAGCTAACATAGCTGCCTCTTTAATCGTTTCTTCACTTGGTGCATCATTCAAAATGACAACGTGTGAACCTGGAATATCTTTTGTATGGAACCATATATGGGTCTTTTGAGCTTTGCGATTAGTTAAATAATCATTTTGCTTATTATTTTTACCTACTAATATAGTATCGCCATCCGTAGAGATATATGTTTGAAGTTGAATTTTATCATGCTTCTTCTTTTTGATGTTTTTACGTTGCTTCATAAATCCCTGTTCTGCTAATTCATCGCGAATATCATCAATTTCATCAACTGTAATATGATCTAATTGCTGTTCAATATTTGCAAAATAATCTATGTTTTCACGTGTTAAATGAATTTGATGATCTAATTCACGTTCACGTGTTTTCATACGATTATATTGCTTGTAGTAATATTGCGCATTAACTGATGGTGATTTAGTAGGATTCAAAGGTATCGTTATTTCCTCATTGGTGTAGTAATTTAATACAGTTACAGCGTCATCACCTTGATTAATACGATAAATATTAGCGGTAATTAATTCACCGTAAAGTTGTTGCTTATCTTTATCTTTAGCACTTTCATATTCATCTATAAGTTTACTTAATTTATGCTGATATTTTTGAGATTGTTGTTGCACAAATCGAACTAAATCATTTGCGCGTTGTTTAACGCGTTCTCTTTCACCACGTGCATCATAGTAGCGATCTAATAATTCATGTAAGGACGCATATTCAACCATGTCATCATGAAATTGATTTAATTTCATAAAATAAAAATCTTCTTTTCCAGTTTCATGATTTTTATGGAAAATAGGGACGGGTGTTTTCAATGTCTGGTTAATAACTTCGTCATATGCTTTAGGTAACGTTTCCGTTGTCATAAATTGATAGCGATTAACGATTTCATTAGTAATGAGAGGACTAAAGCCTTCGAAAGTGTTTAATAATTGTTTCGCAATTTTACCACTATTGAAATCTATATATTTTAAAGCTTCTTCGCCTGTTATATTAAAAGGGTTCAATTTGTTTTGAGTAGGTGGCGCTTCATATTTGAATCCTGGCATAACAGTACGATATTGATTGGTATTAGGGGTTAAATGTTTAAACCCTTCAATTATTTTGTAATTGTCATCAACAAGTAACAAGTTACTATGTTTACCCATGATTTCTAAGATAACCGTGCGGTAAATGGTATCACCAATTTCATCTTTACTTTCAATATCGATTTCAATACGACGATCATTACCAATCTGACGTATAGCTTTAATAATGCCACCTTCTAGATGCTTTCTAAAAACACGAGCAAACATTGGCGGTTCAAATGGATTATCATATTTTTTAGTCGTAATATGCATTCTTGAAAAACTAGGGTGTATGGATAGTAGTAGTTGATGATTTTTGCGATTTTGACGTATAACTATAAGGATAGTGTCATTTTCAGGTTGGTTGATTTTATGAATTCGTCCTGATACTAAAAACTGTATTGATTCAACTATTTTTTTAGTGAATAAGCCATCATATGCCATAAATAATTTCCACCTTCAATTTAATCATTCAGTATATTGTAACATGGTAGAATGATAGCGTCATGATTTAAGTTTATGTTGCATACTCTATACAATTTTAACTACAATATGATATTATATTTAAATAATAGAAGAATAGCTTAGAGAGGTCGTAAGGCATGGATAATGAAAAAGGATTACTAATTGTTCTTTCAGGTCCTTCAGGAGTAGGCAAAGGAACTGTTCGCAAAGAGATATTTGATGATCCAACTACATCATATAAGTACTCTATTTCAATGACGACACGAAATATGCGTGAAGGTGAAGTTGATGGTGTAGATTACTTTTTTAAGACGAAAGAAGAATTTGAAGCTTTAATTCAGGAAGATCAATTTATTGAATATGCTGAATACGTTGGAAATTACTATGGTACACCTGTTCAATATGTTAAGGATACGATGGCTGCTGGACATGATGTGTTCTTAGAAATCGAAGTAGAGGGTGCCAAACAAGTAAGAAAGAAATTTCCAGATGCATTATTTATCTTCCTTGCACCACCTAGCTTAGATCATTTGAAAGAGCGTTTAGTTGGACGTGGCACTGAATCAGACGAGAAGATACAATCCAGAGTAAATGAAGCACGTAAAGAAGTTGAGATGATGAATCTTTATGACTATGTTGTGGTAAACGATGAAGTCCATTTAGCGAAAGAACGTATTCAATCAATTGTTGAAGCAGAACACTTAAAACGCGAACGTGTTGAAGCTATATATAGAAAAATGTTATTGGAGGCCAAAAAATAATGTTAAACCCACCATTAAACCAGTTACAATCTAAAATTAATTCTAAATATTTAATTGCTACGACTGCAGCTAAGCGTGCACGTGAATTAGATGAAAGACCTGAAACGGCTTTATTAAGTGGATATCATTCAGCTAAACCTGTTGGTGAAGCGTTAGAAGAAATTGCTAGCGGTAAAATTACACCAGTAGTTTCTGATGAATTCACAATGTAAAAAGCGAATTAAATATAATTTTTTATATGCACATCTTATTGATTTAAGTATAACCACTTTTCAATAAGATGTGTCTTTTTAATTAAACGTTTAATTTGTGTATAATAAATTTAATATAAATTATGATTAATAATCGAGATAGTAAAAGGGAGAAATACGATTATGAAACACATTTTACTAGCTGTTACAGGTGGTATTGCAGCATATAAAGCAATAGATTTAACGAGCAAATTAACACAAGCCGGTTACGATGTACGTGTGATGTTATCAGAACATGCTCAAGAATTTGTTACTCCACTCGCTTTCCAAGCTATTAGTAGAAATCCAGTATATACTAATACGTTTAAGGAAGAGAATCCACAAGAAATTCAACATATCGCACTAGGTGATTGGGCAGATGCGATTGTAGTTGCCCCAGCTACTGCCAATGTGATAGCTAAATTAAGTGTGGGAATAGCAGATGATATTGTGACATCAACCTTGATAGCTACTGAGACGCCAAAGTTTATTGCCCCAGCAATGAATGTACATATGTACGAGAACAACCGCACGCAACATAATATTAACGTTTTAATGGAAGATGGATATCACTTTATTGAACCTGGGGATGGTTATTTAGCATGTGGTTATGTTGCTAAAGGACGAATGGAAGAACCTTTGCAGATTGTCAAAGTTCTGAATGATTTTTTCAATTCTCAAAAGAAAAAAGAAGAGAGTTCATTTAAAGGTAAACATGCTTTAGTGACAGCTGGACCAACAGTCGAGGTGATTGACCCAGTTCGTTTTGTATCAAATCGTTCTTCTGGAAAAATGGGTTACGCATTAGCTGAGGCATTAAGAAATAGAGGCGCACATGTTACATTAGTAACTGGACCAACACAACTAGCTGATCCGATTGGTGTAGATGTTGTTCATATTGAAAGTGCAGAGGAAATGTTTGAAGCGGTGACGACACGTTTTGATAAGCAAGATATAGTTATTAAAGCAGCAGCTGTTTCAGATTATACGCCAATGGAAGTATTAGATCATAAAATGAAAAAGCAAGATGGCGATTTAGCTGTGACGTTTAAACGTACTAAAGATATTCTTAAATATTTAGGTGAACATAAAGTACAACAATACTTAGTTGGGTTCGCTGCTGAAACGCAAAATATAGAAGCATATGCACAAGATAAGTTAAAACGAAAAAATGCAGATGTCATTATTTCAAATAATGTAGGTGACAAGACGATTGGTTTTAAATCAGATGATAATGAATTGACAATGCATTTTAAAAATAAAGAAATGATTAATATTAAGAGAGGCAAAAAAGTTCAATTAGCTGAACAAATTTTAGATGAATTAGAAACTAGGTGGCAATAATGATTGCAAAGGTAATAGTAGATATTCCTTCTAAGAGCGTTGACTTCAAATTTGATTATCTTATACCTAAAAATTTAGAAGCGTTTATTCAAGTTGGCGTCAGAGTTGTAGTTCCATTCGGTCCTCGTACAATTCAAGGATACGTGATGAATATTGAAACTGAACCAAGTGATGATATTAATCTTGAAAAACTTAAAGAAATCAAAGAAGTCCAAGATATAAAACCTGAATTAACTTCTGAATTAATTCAATTAAGTGAATGGATTAGCCATTATCATGTATCAAAAAGTATTTCTGTATTAGAGGTCATGTTACCGAGTGCTATCAAAGCTAAATATACTAAAGTCTTTGAAGTTGTGAAACATAATGATATGAATGAGCAGTTGCTGAAATTTTTTGATTCCGACGGTCAATATAAGTATAAAGATGCCCAAAAAAATGACCATCTTCCTATTTTAAATAAACTCTTAAAGGCTGGTACTGTAAAAGAAGTAACCCTATTATCTCAAAACATTAAAAAGAAAACACAGAAAGCAGTACGTATTATAGATGGATATCATCCAGATGAAGTCCTTGCTAAACTTGAGAAAAAAATCAAACAATATGATGTATATGCTTACCTTCTAGATGAGCGCCATAAAACTGTCTTTTTAAAAGATATGGAAGAAATGGGTTTTTCTAAATCAAGTATTGATGGATTAGTTAAAAAAGGTTTCATCGAAAAATATAATGCTGAAGTAGAGCGTGATCCTTTTGCTAATCGAGTGTTTGAACAAGAAGAGAAACGAGAACTGACTTCAGAACAACGTATTGCTTATGAAAATATTAAAGAGAAAATTAATAATAGTGAACAACGAACATTCTTACTACATGGCGTGACAGGTTCAGGTAAAACTGAAGTCTACTTGCAAACAATTGAAGAAGTACTTAATAAAGGTAAAGAAGCAATGATGTTAGTCCCTGAAATTGCATTAACACCTCAAATGGTTTTACGATTTAAGCGTCGTTTTGGTGATGATGTAGCAGTATTACATTCTGGCTTATCTAATGGTGAACGGTATGATGAATGGCAAAAGATTAGAGATGGTAGAGCCAGTGTAAGTGTTGGAGCTCGTTCAAGTATTTTTGCCCCTTTTAAAAATTTAGGAATTATCATTATAGATGAAGAGCATGAATCAACGTATAAACAAGAGGATTATCCCCGTTATCACGCGAGAGATATTGCTGAATGGAGAAGTCAATTTCATCAATGTCCTCTAGTCTTAGGAAGTGCAACACCAAGTTTAGAATCATATGCGCGTGCTGAAAAAGGTGTGTATCAGCTACTAACGTTACCTACAAGGGTTAATCAACAGGCTTTACCTGCAATAGATATTGTTGACATGCGAGAAGAATTAAGCGCTGGCAATCGTTCGATGTTTTCTAATGAATTACGAGAGGCTATTGAAGAACGATTACGTAAAAATGAGCAAATCGTATTATTTCTTAATCGTCGAGGATATGCATCATTTATGTTATGTCGAGATTGTGGTTATGTACCACAATGTCCACACTGTGATATCTCATTAACCTATCACAAGTCTACGGACCAATTAAAATGTCATTATTGTGGTTATCATGAGGTGCCTCCAAATAAGTGTCCTAATTGTGAGAGTTCGCATATACGTCAAGTAGGGACTGGTACACAACGCGTAGAAGAAATCTTGCAACAAGAATTTGAAGAAGCGCGTATTATACGAATGGATGTTGACACAACTTCTAGAAAAGGTGCTCACGAGAAATTACTTAATGAATTTGAAGAAGGTAAGGGTGATATTTTATTAGGTACACAAATGATTGCTAAAGGGTTGGACTATCCCAATATTACACTAGTAGGTGTTTTGAACGCAGATACAATGTTAAATCTACCTGATTTCCGTGCTAGTGAACGGACGTATCAACTATTAACGCAGGTAGCTGGAAGAGCGGGACGTCATGATAAACCGGGTAGAGTTATTATTCAAACATATAATCCAGAACACTATGCTATTGAAGATGTTCAAAAGAATGATTATCTAACCTTTTATCAAAAAGAAATGGAATATAGAAAGATAGGTAAATACCCACCATACTATTTTTTAATTAATTTTACGATATCTCATAAAAATATGAAAAGAGTGATGGAGGCCTCCAAACATATTCATCAAATTTTATTGCAACATCTAACGGATCGCGCGTTAGTTTTAGGGCCATCTCCAGCAGCCATCGCACGAATTAACAATGAACATCGTTTTCAAATTTTAGTTAAATATAAGAGCGAACCAGAATTATTGAAAGCACTTCAATTTTTAGATGATTATTATCATGAAGCTTATTTAAAAGATAAGTTAGCATTAAAAATAGACATTAATCCGCAAATATTAATGTAAAAAATAAGAGTTACGCAATTATTAGGGATGGGTTCCTAAATTGCGTAACTCTTTTACTTTAATTACATTACAACATTTCCGTTTTCATCTGCTGGTCTTAATAATGTTAGGACGCCACTTATAATTGCAATAATGTGTGGAATTCCTGTCCAGAAAAAGGCCAAGTGTAAAAGTCCTGAAATTGTTTTACCTGCATAAAATTTATGAACGCCGAAACCGCCTAAAAAGAATGCGAGCACAATGTATATAATTTTATTTACTTCCATATTTACACCTCCACTGTTAAATATTGTATTTATTGGTATCTTTAATATATATTTTAAAGGTATAGAAAATAAAAGCAATTAAAACAGATTGAAGTGCCTAAATTTAAGACTAAGGTCGCATTTCAAAGTGAATTAAGTTATAATTATATGATGAATTTTTCAAGAGGAGCATATTTAATGGCGATACAAAAATTAGTCCAGTCAACGCATCCTGTATTAACTAAAAAAGCACAACCTATTAAAGCGTATGATGCTACATTAAAAGATTTATTATTAGATTTGGAAGACACATTATATGCAGAAGAGGCCTCAGCTTTATGTGCGCCTCAAATCGGCATAAGTAAACAAGTAGCTATCATTGATATGGAAGTTGAAGGATTATTGCAACTAATCAATCCTAAAATCAAATCAGAATCTAATGATAAAATAATCGATCTTGAAGGCTCTGTAAATTTACCGGGTATATATGGAGAAGTCGAACGTAGTAAAATGATCACAATTGAAGCGAATGATTTAGAAGGTAATACGATTGAACTAACTGCATATGACGATGTAGCTAGAATGATACTGCATATAATCGATCAAATGAATGGTATACCATTTACAAAACGTGTACAGCATTTATTAACTGATGAAGAAGTGGAGGCGTATTTTGAAAATGACTAAAGTGATATTTATGGGGACACCTGATTTTTCAACTAAAGTATTGGAAATGTTAATCGAAGAGCATGACGTCATAGCAGTCGTGACTCAACCCGACAGACCAGTTGGACGTAAACGGGTATTAACACCACCACCTGTTAAACGAGTGGCTGAAGAACACAATTTACCTGTGTTTCAACCAGAAAAATTAAATCAATCTGATGAATTGGAGCAACTATTACAGTTAGAGCCCGATTTAATCGTTACTGCAGCTTTCGGACAGTTATTGCCTGAACAGTTATTACAATTACCTAAGTTAGGTGCAATTAATGTTCATGCATCATTATTACCAAAGTATCGCGGTGGCGCACCAATACATCAAGCGATAATAGATGGTGAAGCTCAAACAGGAATCACGATCATGTATATGGTTAAAAAGCTAGATGCAGGAAATATTATTTCACAAAAAGCTATTAATATTGAAGATAATGACAATGTAGGTACGATGCATGATAAGCTTAGTGTACTCGGTGCTAAACTACTAAAAGAAACGCTACCTTCAATCGTAAATCGCACGAATGATAGTATTGCACAAGATGATGCACAAGCAACATTCGCTTCAAATATTAGCAGAGAAGATGAAAGAATTGATTGGACTATGAATGCAAAAGATATTCATAATCATATTCGTGGCTTATCTCCATGGCCAGTTGGCTATACAACTATGGATGATACAAATTTAAAATTATATGCAGCACATATCGTCAGTAATAAAAAAGGTCAACCTGGTGAGATCGTAGAGACGACTAAAAAGTCAATTGTTGTTGCTACAGGATCAGATGATGCAATTGCTTTAACAGATATTCAATTAGCTGGCAAGAAACGTATGCTGGCATCAAATTATTTAAGCGGTGTACAAGAATCGCTAGTTGGGAAAATATTAAAATGACACAATCAGTGAGAGAATTAGCGTTTCAAACAATTCAAGAAATATTTAATGACTATGCATACAGTAATCTGAGAATTAATGAAGTTTTATCTGCTGGTAATGTTTCTAATATCGATAAACCTTTATATACTGAACTCGTATATGGGACAGTAAAGAGAAAAATGACATTGGATTTCTATCTTAGACCTTTTGTGAAGACAAAAATAAAAAGTTGGGTCAGACAACTGTTATGGATGAGTTTATATCAATATATTTATCTAGATAAAGTACCGAATCATGCCATTATCAACGAAGCAGTAAATATTGCAAAGCGTCGTGGGGGACCTCATAACGGTAATGTTGTAAACGCAATATTGAGAACAATCTTTAGAAGTGAATTGCCAAGTTTAGAATCTATTAAGAATGATAAGCAGCGTATGGCCATTGAATATAGTATTCCAAAGTGGATTATTGAACATTGGATTACGCACTATGGTGTTGAAACGACACGAAAGATGGCATCATCATTTTTTGATCAAACTGCGGGTACAGTTCGTGTTAATACAAGTAAAAATAAAGTTGAAGACGTCGTGTCAAGTTTGCAAGGTGAAGGATATGAAGTTAAAGTCGATGAATTGATTCCATATTGTTTACATCTAAAAGGGCGTCCAATTATTGAATCTTCAAACTTTAAGAATGGAAATATTTCTATTCAAGATAAAAGCTCAATGTTTGTAGGATATTTGATGGGTGTTGAAGAAAATGACGTTATTTTAGATGCTTGTAGTGCACCTGGAGGTAAAGCGTGTCACATAGCTGAGTTATTGGCGCCAAGTGGTCACGTGGATGCTACAGATATCCATAAGCATAAAATTGGTTTAATAAAAGAGAATATTGTAAAGTTACAACTTAATAACATTAAAGCTTTTGATCATGATGCAACAAAACCATACAAAGATGTATATGACAAAATTCTTGTCGATGCACCGTGTAGTGGTTTAGGAGTGCTTAGACACAAGCCAGAAATTAAATATGTTCAAACGCAACAAGATATTCAAGACCTAGTTGAATTACAGTTAGAGATATTAGACAATGTAAAAGATAACTTGAAACCTGGTGGTACACTAGTTTATTCAACATGCACTATTGAACAACTTGAAAATGAAAATGTTATTTATACATTTTTAAAAAATAATAAAGACTTCGAATTTGAACATATGACTCACCCAGTTACCGGTGAACAAGTGAAGACAATACAAATTCTACCCCAAGACTTTAATTCGGATGGCTTTTTTATCACTAAAATAAAAAGAAAGGAAAGTTAAGATGATAACTACTGAAAAAAAGAAGAAAAATAAATTCTTGCCTGATTTTGAAAAACAGTCGATTTACTCATTAAGATATGATGAACTGCAAGAATGGTTAGTAGAACAAGGCCAACAAAAATTTAGAGCCAAACAAATATTTGAATGGTTATATCAAAAGCGCGTAGATAGCATTGATGACATGACAAATTTATCCAAAGATTTGCGTCAAGTTTTAAAAGATAATTTTGCAATGACAACATTAACTACTGTCGTTAAACAAGAAAGTAAAGATGGAACAATTAAATTCCTATTTGAACTACAAGATGGCTATACTATTGAAACCGTATTAATGCGTCATGACTATGGAAATTCAGTTTGTGTGACAACTCAAGTTGGTTGTCGTATCGGTTGTACATTCTGTGCCTCAACATTAGGAGGCTTAAAACGTAATTTAGAAGCCGGAGAAATTGTTTCACAAGTCTTAACAGTTCAAAAAGCATTAGATGCAACTGATGAACGTGTATCCCAAATTGTTATAATGGGTATTGGTGAACCTTTTGAGAATTATGATGAAATGATGGATTTCTTACGTATCGTTAATGATGACAACAGTTTAAACATCGGTGCACGCCATATTACAGTTTCAACATCAGGTATAATTCCACGTATTTATGATTTTGCCGAAGAAGACATTCAAATTAACTTTGCCGTAAGTTTGCATGCAGCTAAAGATGAAATTCGATCTAAATTAATGCCGATTAACAGAGCATATCATGTAGATAAATTAATGGAAGCAATCAAATATTATCAAGAAAAAACAAATCGCCGTGTGACATTTGAATATGGATTGTTCGGTGGCGTAAATGATCAACTAGAGCACGCACGTGATTTAGCACATCTTATTAAAGATTTAAATTGTCATGTTAACTTAATCCCAGTTAATCATGTTCCAGAACGAAATTACGTCAAAACACCTAAAGACGATATTTTTAAATTTGAAAAAGAACTAAAACGATTAGGTATTAATGCTACAATTAGAAGAGAACAAGGATCAGATATTGACGCAGCATGTGGACAATTAAGAGCGAAGGAACGACAAGTAGAAACGAGGTAATCACAATGCTAAACGCACAATTTTTCACAGATACTGGACAACATAGAAATAAAAATGAAGATGCAGGAGGTATTTTTTATAACCAAACCCAACAACAGTTATTAGTATTATGCGATGGTATGGGTGGTCATAAAGCGGGGGAAATTGCAAGTCAGTTTGTTACTTATGAACTTCAAAAACGTTTTGAAGATGAGAATTTTATTGAGTATGAACAAGCCGAAACTTGGTTGCGTTTTAATTTAAAAGAGATTAATCGTGAACTATTTGAATATGCTCAAGCTAATGAAGAATACAAAGGTATGGGTACAACATGCGTTTGTGCCCTGGTATTCGATAAACAATTGGTAGTGGCCAATATAGGGGATTCTAGAGCCTATCTAATTAACTCTAGAGAAATTGAACAAATTACTTACGATCATTCGTTTGTAAATCACTTAGTGATGACAGGTCAAATAACTGAAGAAGAAGCTTTTACACACCCGCAACGTAATATTATTACTAAAGTAATGGGGACAGATAAACGAGTGAGTCCAGATATATTTACAAAACGTTTTAATCATTATGACTTTATAATGTTAAATTCTGATGGTTTAACGGACTATGTTAGAGGTGAAAGTATTCATGAGTCTTTTAATGAATCATTATCATTAGAAGAACATGGGGAGCAACTAATTCAATTAGCATTAAATCATGATTCAAAAGATAACATCAGTGTCTTAATAGCAGCTATTGTAGGTGATCGTCTATGATTGGTAAGATAGTTAGTGAACGTTACAAAATAGTAGATAAGCTTGGTGGCGGTGGTATGAGTACCGTTTACTTAGCAGAAGATACCATTTTAAATCGTGAAGTAGCGATTAAAGCAATCTCTATTCCTCAGAATGAAAAAGAAGAAACGATGAAGCGTTTCGAACGAGAAGTTAACAATGCGACACAACTTTCACATGAAAACATTGTTGAAGTATATGATGTTCAAGAAGATGAAGAGTGCTTCTTTCTAATTATGGAATATATAGATGGACCTACTTTATCAGAATACATACATAGCCATGGACCTTTAAGTGTAGATACAGCTATTGATTTCACGAATCAGATTTTAAAAGGTGTGGCACAAGCGCATGAAAAACTTATCATACATAGAGATATAAAACCTCAGAACATTTTAATTGATAAGAACAAAACACTAAAAATCTTTGACTTTGGAATTGCAAAGGCGTTAAGTGAAACATCTATGACACAGACGAATCATGTATTAGGTACAGTTCAGTATCTCTCACCAGAACAAGCTAAAGGTGAAACTACGAATGAAGCAACTGATATCTATTCCATCGGTATCGTTCTATACGAAATGTTAGTTGGTGAACCGCCTTTTAATGGTGAGACAGCCGTTAGTATCGCAATAAAGCATATTCAAGATTCAATTCCAAATGTAACGGAGTTAAGATCTGAAATACCTCAATCACTAAGTAATGTCGTACTTAAAGCAACGGAGAAAAAAGCCTCTGATCGCTATCAAAGTGTTAAAGATATGAAAGAAGATTTAAGTAGCGTGCTTGTGTCTAGTCGTGCTAATGAAAAGAAGCATTCTATTGAAGAAGATGAGACAAATACAGTATCGATTGATAGACAAGATATTAAAAGTAAAATAAAAGAAGAAAATGAACAAAAACAAATTGCACAAACGATGCAAATACCGATTGTTAATGAGCATCATTTTCAAACTAGTGAAGCACAAATTTATGAACCACCTAAGAAAAAACGTTCAAAAAAGAAGAAATTCGCTATTGCGCTTATTTTACTATTATTAGTCGCAAGTTTATTTGGTTTTATAGCGATGGGCATGTTTGGTAGTAAATATGCGGAAATGCCTGATCTTAAAGGTAAAACTGAAAAAGAAGCGGAAAAAATACTGAGACAATCTCATTTAGAAATTGGTAATATCTCTAGAGATTACAGTGATGATTATCCGGAAAATAAAATAATAAAGACTAAACCAAAACAAGGTGAAAGAGTTAATCAGCATGAAAAGGTAGATATTGTGCTTTCAAAAGGTCCTGAACGTGCTAAAATGCCTAATGTTATAGGCATGAAAAAAGCAGATGCATTAGATAAATTGAAACAATCTAAACTTGATCATGTGACAGTCAATCAAGAATATAATAATCAAGTACCTAAAGGTGCTATAGCTAAGCAAAGTGTTAATCCTGATAGTTATGTTCGCATAAACGATCATCAAATTACTTTAACCGAATCATTAGGTGTTAAAAAGGTATATGTTAAAAATTATGAAAATAAAAATTATCAAACTGCAAAGAAAGAACTTGAAAAAAGTGGTCTAAAAGTACAAATGACGACAGAATCAAGTAATAATGTTAAAAAGGATAATATTATTTCACAAAGCCCTAAAAATACAGAGGTTGAAGAGGGAAGTACTGTACAATTCATTGTTTCAAAAGGAAAAGCATCTTCAAAAGATGAAGACAAAGATTCAGAGAAATCTAAATCTTCTAGTGAAGACAAGTCTGATGATAAACAAAAAGTTAAGAATTATACAGAAACATATCACATCCCATATACGGGAGATGACGAAAGTCAAAAAGTTCAAGTTTACATTAGAGATAAGGACAATAGTGGCACATCTGCTAGCCAAACGTTTAGTATAAAAGATGACAAAACGATAACGATTCCGCTTAAAATTGAGCAAGGCTCAGATGCGGGCTATACGATTAGAGTTGATGGCGATGTAATTGCAGATAAAGATATAGAATATTAAATTTAACCCTTTTAGTGAATGGAATAATGCACATTCGCTAAAAGGGTTTCTTAGTAAATAAATAAATCGTAAAATTATTATGTAAACTAAAAATAAATATATAATGATAAATCATTTCTTCAATTCACTTCTGGATATAATAATCTTCAAGCATTTGCTATAATAATTTAATATAAATAATGATTAAGAGGTGTCATTTTGGAAACTGGACGAATTATCAAACTAATTAGTGGTGTCTATCAAGTAGATGTTGATGGAACTTTATATGATACTAAACCACGCGGTCTTTTCAGAAAGAAGAAATTTTCACCAATTGTGGGGGATATCGTTGATTTTGAAATTCAAAACACAAGTGAAGGCTATATTCATCACGTTCACGATCGTCATAATGAATTGAAACGACCACCAGTTAGTAATATTGATGGCTTAATCATCGTGATGAGCGCTGTTGAACCAGATTTCTCAACGCAATTGTTAGATCGCTTCTTGGTTATTGCACATTCGTATGATTTAGAGCCGAGTATTCTAGTGACTAAAAAGGATTTAGCCTCTGAAAATGAAATTGAAAAAATTAATGCGTGGTTAAAAATTTATGAAAAAATTGGTTACAATACGCAATTTGTAGGCAAGCATACGAGTCAACAAGAAGTTGTGGCTACATGGCCTAAAGGGCTCATTGTATTAAGTGGTCAATCAGGTGTAGGTAAATCGACGTTTATCAATGCGTTTAAACCAGAACTAAATTTAGAAACTAATCATATCTCTAAATCGCTTAATCGTGGTAAACATACAACTAGACATGTAGAGTTGTTTGAAAGAGAATCTGGTTTTATCGCAGATACACCTGGATTTAGTGCGCTAGATTTCGATCATATTGATAAAGATGAATTGAAGCATTATTTTATAGAAATGAATCGCTTTAGTGAGGAATGTAAATTTAGAAATTGTAACCACATTAAGGAACCAAAGTGTCATGTCAAACAGCAATTAGAAAATGGTGATTTAGCACAATTTCGCTATGATCACTATATTCAATTATATAATGAAATTTCAAATAGAAAGGTCAGATATTAATGAAGAAAATCTACCCATCACTTTTATCAGCCGATTTTTTAAATTTAGAGAATGAAATTAAAGCTTTAGAAGAAGCACAAATTGATGGTCTGCACTTTGATGTAATGGATGGTCAATTTGTACCTAATATTTCTATTGGTATTCCTATTCTTGATTCAGTTAGAGCAACTACTCAATTACCGATTGATGTTCATTTAATGATTGAACAACCTGAACAATATATTAATACCTTTGCTGAACACGGTGCTGACATGATATCAGTACATGTTGAGGCTACACAGCATATTCATAGAGCATTACAAATGATAAAAAATGCCGGAAAGAAGGCTGGCGTTGTAATTAATCCTGGTACACCAGTTGAGTCATTATTACCAGTACTTGAAATTGTTGATTATGTACTTGTTATGACTGTAAATCCAGGATTTGGTGGTCAATCATTTATAGAAGCATGTGCAGCAAAAGTGAAAATCTTAAGAGATTTAAGACAATCATTAAATTTAAATTTTAATATCGAAGTTGATGGTGGTATCAACAATGAAACTATTAAAATATGTGCTGATAATGGGGCAGATATGTTTGTTACCGGTTCTTATTTCTTTAAACAGGAAGATTATGGTAAGGTAACACAATTATTGAAAGGCTGATATTGATATGCGAATCAATTTATTATGTAGTGACCGTCATTTGCCATCAGATGTATTAACCGCATTGAAGCAGGACTGTTGGGGCGGGATTGACAGAGGTGCACTTATTCTTATAAATCATTCTATTATTCCAGTTTTCTCAGTTGGAGATTTTGATTCTGTTTCAGAAGAAGAACGTCATCAATTGAAACACGAATTAAATATCAAACCAGTTAAGGCTGAAAAAGATGATACTGATTTGGCATTAGGTGTAGAGGAAGCTGTTAATAGAGGATTTACAGAAATACACATTTATGGCGCAACAGGTGGTAGATTAGATCATTTTATGGGTGTTTTGCAAATACTACAAAAGCCAAAATATGTAGAACAAAACATCTTAATTATTGTTGAAGATCTACAAAATGAAATTAAGTTATTGAAGCAAGGTAGTCATGAAATTCGTAAATTACAAAATTATCCATACGTTTCATTTATTCCAGTTAGTGATATGGTTGCTTTGTCATTAGTTGGATTTAAATACAATTTGAATCAGCAACCTCTTGAAAAAGGATCTACACTTACATTATCGAATGAGGTTAAAGAGAATATTGCACAAATCGAAGTACATGATGGACAAGTCTTACAAATTAGAAGTAGAGATGCAAATTAAAATTAAGCATAAAAAAATGCCTTCACCACATATGAAGGCATTTTTTAGTGCATTATATTTATTAAACTCTAGTAACTTTACCAGATTTTAAAGCACGAGCAGAAACCCAAACTTTTTTAGGTTTTCCGTCAACTAAAATTCTAACTTTTTGAAGGTTAGCATTAAATCTGCGTTTATTCGCATTTAAAGCGTGTGAACGATTATTACCAGTCGATGCTTTACGACCTGTTACGTAACATTGTTTACCCATCAAAGTACCTCCTTTAATAAATATAAATACACTTGACTACTTATATACTTAAATAAGATACCATATATAAAATTTTAAAGCAATGAAATTAAAGTCGTTTTCTTTAAAAATGTTTTGAAATTTATAATTTATGGTATAATTGTAAGCTGAGGAGTTATGTAATATATTTAATTAAGTTATTAAGACTTATTTATGGAAGAATCGGTTATTTTCAATTATGAATTTAATTGTAAATTTTATAGTTTCGTCATTTTTAAACAAATTTCAGGAGGAATATAAAGATGACAATAGAAATCTCAAATGATTATGGTAAAATCGATATCTCAAATGAAGTCATTGCTTCAGTAGTAGGCAGCAAAGCTGTTGAAAGCTATGGTATTGTAGGTATGGCATCAAGACAACAAGTTAGAGATGGCATTGCCGAAATTTTAGGACATGAAAATTATGCTAGAGGCATTGAAGTAAAAGAAAACAATGGTGTCATTGATATAGATATGTATATTATTGTAAGCTATGGTGTAAAAATTTCAGAAGTAGCAAACAACGTACAATCATCAGTAAAATATACACTTGAAAACTCACTAAATGTTAAAGTGAATTCAATTAATATATTTGTACAAGGTGTAAGACTTAATAATAAGGGCAAGTAGGTATAGGAGGACTTAGCAGGATGATTAGCAAAATTAATGGTAAATTATTTGCCGATATGATAATACAAGGGGCACAAAATTTATCTAATAATGCAGATTTAGTGGATTCTTTAAATGTATACCCTGTGCCAGATGGCGACACAGGAACTAATATGAATCTTACAATTACTTCTGGACGTGAAGAAGTTGAAAATAATTTATCTCAAAGCATTGGTGAATTAGGGAAGACATTCTCTAAAGGATTACTTATGGGTGCTCGTGGCAACTCAGGTGTTATTCTATCTCAATTATTTAGAGGTTTCTGTAAAAATATCGAAACTGAAAATGAAATAAATGCGCAACAACTTGCAAGTAGTTTTCAAGCGGGAGTTGATACAGCTTATAAAGCAGTGATGAAACCGGTTGAAGGTACGATCTTAACTGTTGCTAAAGATGCTGCAAAAGCTGCGGTTAATAAAGCCGAAGAAACAGATGATTGCGTTGAAGTTATGGAATATACAATTGCGGAAGCTGAAAAATCATTAAATAATACGCCAAATCTACTTGCCGTATTAAAAGAAGTTGGTGTAGTAGATAGTGGCGGTAAAGGGTTGCTATGTGTGTATGAAGGCTTCTTAAAAGGATTGACAGGTCAAACTATTGAAGCTAAAAAAGAAAAGTTAAACACAGAAGAATTAGTACATGAAGAACATGATTTCCACGGTGTGATAAATACAGAAGATATCAAATACGGCTATTGTACTGAAATGATGGTTCGCTTTGGAAAAGATAAAAGAGCATTTGATGAACAAACATTTAGAACAGATATGAGTCAATTCGGTGATTCTTTACTTGTGATTAATGATGATGAAATTGTTAAAGTGCACGTACATACTGAAACGCCTGGTGAAGTGTTCAACTATGGTCAAGAGTATGGTGAACTTATTAAATTAAAAGTTGAAAATATGCGTGAACAACATCGTGAAGTGATTAGAAAAGAGAAACTAAATCATCATTCTGAAGAGCAAGAAGAATCAAAAACAGTTGAGACTGCGATTATCGCGATTTCAATGGGTGATGGTATTTCTGAATTGTTTACATCTATGGGTGCGACACATATCATAAGTGGTGGGCAAACAATGAACCCTTCAACAGAAGATATTGTGAAAGTAATTGAGCAATCGCAATGCAAACGCGCTATTATTCTACCAAATAATAAAAATATTAGAATGTCGAGTGATCAAGCTGCAACTTTAGTTGAAGCGGATACAGTTGTTATCCCTACAACATCAATACCACAGGGTATTGCGGCATTGTTCCAATACGATCCTTCATCATCGCTTGAAGATAATCACTCTCATATGACAACAGCATTAGAATCAGTGAAATCTGGTTCAGTAACATTTGCTGTTCGTGACACTAAAATTGATGGTGTAGAAATTAAAAAAGGCGAATTCATGGGATTGTCAGAAAGTAAAATTGTTACAAGCAATGATGATGAATTTGCTACAGTCACTGGTTTGCTTAAAGCTATGCTTAATGAAGATAGTGAAATTTTAACTATCATTGCTGGTGAGGATGCAAATGATGAAATCTCTGACAAATTAGTAGAATGGGTTGAAAGTGAATACCCAGATGTTGAAGTAGAAGAACATAATGGTGGACAACCGATTTATCAATATTTATTCTCAGTTGAATAACTAATTTCTAAAATAGCTATGAAGTAATCTATGACTATAGAATGCTTCATAGCTATTTTTTATATGGAGCTAAACTTTCATTTTCTTATAAATGATTTAAATGATAAAAATATTAAAATTTTAATAGTATTTTTTATGATATTTAGTATAAAATAAAGGTATATTAATTATTAGGAGAATACTTATGGGGAACATATATTTAGTATTTATTTGTCTTTTTATTATTATAAGTCTTATGTTAATTCTTTTTAAAAAGAAGGTTGCTATTGCAAGTTTGTCGATTTTAATAGCATTTACCTCAATATTAGTAGTAATGCCACAGCACATCGTTAATGCGCAAAGTAATGTATTAACAAAAGAGAAAGTTAAATTTGTGAAGGGCATCGACGGAGATACTGTTCAACTTCTTTACAAAGGAAAGAAATCAACTTTTAGATTGTTGCTTATCGATACACCTGAAACTAAAGATCCACGTAAACCTGTTCAAAAATATGGTCCAGAAGCTAGTCGTTTCACGACAAATATGTTAGCGAATGCTCGTACTATTCAAGTGCAGTTTGATAGAGGGCAACGCACAGATAAATATGGTCGTTATTTAGCGTATGTTTATGCTGATGGTAGAATGGTTAACGAAGCCGTTGTAAGACAAGGATTAGCACGCGTAACATACATTTATCCACCTAATAATACGTTCGAACAGATGTTGAAGGTGAGTCAATCGAAAGCTCAAGCTGAAAAGCTAAATATTTGGAGTACGACAACATCGAACTCTAAAACCAAGTCAGGTCAGACATCTACTGCCAAGTCTACTGTGAAGCCAACAACACCAAAGACCTCGCCTTCAAAAACAACAAAAAAGCAATCTAAAGAAAATTATAAAAATTGTACTTTGATGAGAAAGAAATATCCCAATGGAGTTAAAAAAGGACATCCTGCTTATCAATCTAAGTTAGACCGTGATAAAGATGGATGGGCATGTGAAAGATAATCATTAATCATATAGTGAATTAGGGTGCGGAACAATGAATTCGTAATGAATATTGTTTCGTACCTTTTTTATAGTGCAAAGGCGTAACAATCAATTAATCAGCCTAATCATGATAAAATAAAAATTAATATTACAAATACTAGGTGAGAAGTTATGACTAAAGTCAATTTAATAGAAAGTCCGTATCCGCTTCAAAGTATCAAAGGACTAGGACCAAAAAGAATTGCTTTATTGCAAGAACTGAATATTAATACGGTTGAAGACTTAGTACTCTATCTACCGACTCGATACGAAGATAATACAGTTGTAGATTTAAATATGGCTGAAGATCAATCTACAGTTACAATTGTCGGAGAAGTTTATTCGATGCCAACTGTCGCATTTTTCGGCAGAAATAAATCAAAGTTAACAGTGCACTTGATGGTAGATAACATCGCGGTCAAGTGTATCTTCTTTAATCAACCATACTTGAAAAAGAAAATTGAACTTCATGGGACGGTAACTGTTAAAGGAAAATGGAATCGTGCAAAACAAGAAATAAATGGAAACAGGATGTTTTTTAATGAAAAATCACAAGATACAAGTGAAATTAAGTTAGAACCTGTTTATCGCATTAAAGAGGGCATTAAACAAAAACAAATGCGGGATATGATTTATCAAACTTTAGATGATGTTACAATTCATGAATGGCTTACAGAAGAACTTAAACAGAAATATAAATTAGAATCCTTAGAGGATACACTCCATGCCTTACATCGACCCAAGGATCGACAGGACTTATTACGTGCTAGAAGAACATATGCCTTTACTGAGTTATTTATGTTTGAATTAAGAATGCAGTGGTTAAATCGTTTAGAAAAGTCATCTGACGAAGCTATTGAGATAAATTACGATATTCAAAAAGTGAAAGATTTTATAGAAACTTTACCTTTTGAATTAACTGATGCACAAAAAAAGAGTGTAAATGAAATCTTCAGAGATCTAAAAGCACCGATACGTATGCACCGATTACTACAAGGTGATGTAGGGTCAGGTAAAACAATTGTTGCAGCAATATGTATGTATGCGTTGAAAACAGCGGGCTATCAATCAGCATTAATGGTCCCAACTGAAATTTTAGCTGAACAACATGCAAATAGTTTAACTGAACTGTTCGGTGAGTACATGAATGTAGCATTGCTGACAGGTTCTGTTAAAGGTAAAAAAAGAAAAGTTCTATTAGAGCAATTAGAAAATGGTACTATTGATTGTTTAATAGGTACACATGCGCTTATTCAAGATGATGTAACATTTCAAAATGTAGGACTTGTCATAACAGATGAACAACATCGCTTCGGAGTCAATCAACGTCAACTTTTAAGAGAAAAGGGTGCAATGACGAATGTACTCTTTATGACAGCAACACCGATTCCTAGAACACTTGCTATATCCGTATTTGGTGAAATGGATGTGTCATCAATTAAGCAACTACCTAAAGGGCGCAAGCCAATTATTACAAATTGGGCAAAGCATGAACAATATGAGCAAGTGCTATCGCAAATGACGTCTGAACTTAAGAAAGGACGTCAAGCCTATGTAATATGTCCATTGATAGAGAGTTCAGAGCATCTTGAAGATGTGCAAAATGTAGTTGAGTTGTATGAATCACTTAAACTGCATTATGGAGAGGAAAAAGTAGGATTATTACATGGTAAAATGCCAGCTGAAGAAAAAGATGAGGTTATGACGCGATTCAGTCAACATGATATAGATATACTAGTTTCAACAACTGTAGTTGAAGTTGGCGTCAATGTACCAAACGCGACATTTATGATGATATATGATGCAGACCGCTTTGGTTTATCAACGTTGCATCAATTAAGAGGTCGTGTAGGACGTAGTGAACATCAAAGTTACTGTGTCCTTATTGCATCTCCCAAGACAGAAACTGGCATAGAACGCATGACTATTATGACGCAAACAACGGACGGTTTTGAATTGAGTGAGCGTGATTTAGAAATGCGTGGTCCTGGTGACTTCTTTGGAGTTAAACAAAGTGGTTTGCCTGACTTTATGGTAGCGAACATTGTTGAAGATTATCGAATGCTTGAAGTAGCTCGAGACGAAGCGGCAGAGTTGATACAATCAGGTAAATTTTTTACAGAAACATATCAGCACTTACGAGAATTCATTGATCAGAACTTGCTACATATGAGTTTTGATTGATGCTTAAAATTCACTATTGTCAAAAAGTAAAATATAGCACTATGATATTTGTTGAGCTTATCAAACGGAAAGTGTTATGATATGTGAGGAATGTTTAAGACTTGGTACTAATTTCACTTTTAAGGAGGGATTTAATTGAAATTGAAAAAAGCGGAACGTCGTCAGGCGATTCAAAAAGCAATAGAATTAAATCCCTTTATTACGGATAGTGAATTATGTGAACAGTTTGAAGTTAGTATTCAAACCATACGGTTAGATAGAACAAACCTAAGTATTCCAGAACTACGAAAGCGTATTAAATTAGTAGCTGAGCAAAATTATGAACAAATTCGTGCCCTAGAGGCAAATGAAGTGGTTGGAGATTTAATTCAAGTTGAACCAAATATATCTGCTCAATCCCTCATTGAAATTACTGAAGAATCCGTTTTTATGAAGACTCAGATAGCACGAGGTCATGTGTTATTTGCTCAGGCAAATTCGCTTTGTGTAGCTTTAATACATAAATCAACAGTGCTAACACAGGAAAGTAATGTAGCATTCATTGAGAAAGTTAAACTTAATGATACAGTAAGGGCAGAAGCACACGTTGTAAATAAAACTTCGCACCATTATGTTATAGAAGTAAACTCATACGTAAGAGACACAATAGTGTTTAAAGGAACGTTTAAAATGTTTTATATAAGCGAGGATGAATGACATGGTTAAAATTGCTATTGATATGATGGGTGGAGATGACGCACCCGGTATCGTCTTAGAAGCGGTTGAGAAAGCAGTTAATGATTTTAAAGATTTAGAGATTATTTTATTTGGTGATAAAAATCAATACACACTCAATCATGAACGTATAGAATTTAGACATTGTTCTGAGAAAATAGAAATGGAAGACGAACCTGTTAGAGCTATTAAACGTAAGAAAGACAGTTCAATGGTAAGAATGGCAGAAGCAGTGAAAAATGGTGAAGCGGATGGATGTGTGTCTGCAGGTAATACCGGAGCGCTTATGTCAGCAGGTTTATTCATTGTTGGTCGTATTAAAGGCGTGGCAAGACCAGCACTTGTAGTCACTTTACCAACAATTGATGGTAAAGGATTTGTATTTTTAGATGTGGGTGCCAATGCAGATGCGAAACCTGAACATTTATTGCAATATGCACAACTTGGTAATATTTATGCTAAAAAAATCCGTGGCATTCAAAATCCTAAAGTATCATTATTAAATATCGGTACAGAACCAGCTAAAGGTAATACATTGACTAAGAAATCTTACCAACTACTTAAAGACGATCAAAGCTTTAACTTTGATGGTAATATTGAAGCTAAAACGTTAATGGAAGGTAATACTGATGTAGTGGTAACTGATGGATATACGGGTAACATGGTACTTAAAAATATCGAAGGTACTGCAAAATCAATAGGTAAAATGTTGAAAGAAACATTTTTAGGAAGTTTAAAAAACAAACTAGCAGCTTTAGTATTAAAAAAAGACTTAGATACATTTACTAAGAAGATGGATTATGCAGAATACGGTGGATCAGTATTATTAGGTCTTGACGGAACGGTTGTTAAAGCGCATGGTGGATCTAATGCTCGCGCGTTTTATTCTGCAATTCGACAAGCTAAAATTGCTGGCGATGAAAAGATTGTCGATATTATGAGAGAGACGGTAGGTGGTAAGGATGAGTAAGGTAGCAATTATTTTCCCAGGACAAGGTGCACAAAAAGTTGGCATGGCAAGTGATTTGTTTAATGAGGATACGAAAGCGACAAATATTCTAAATACAGCTCAAGAAGCAATGGACTTTGATTTATTGGAAACGATGTTTACAGATAATGAGAACAAACTAGGTGAAACTGAACATACACAACCAGCTTTATTGACGCATAATATAGCATTATATAGTGCATTAGATAATATTAATGCTGATTATACTATGGGACACAGCTTAGGTGAATATTCTAGTTTAGTTGCTGCAGGAGTATTAAAATTTGAAGATGCAGTTAAGATTGTTCGCAAACGTGGTCAATTAATGGCTCAAGCTTTTCCAAATGGTGTTGGTAGTATGGCAGCAGTATTAGGTTTGAGTTATGAAGAAGTAGACCGAATTTGTAAAGAATTATCTACAAATGATGAATTGGTCGAACCAGCAAACATTAATTGTCCAGGTCAAATTGTAGTGTCAGGTCACAAATCACTTATTGATAAATTTGTTGAAGAAGGTAAATCGTTAGGTGCTAAACGTGTCTTACCTTTAGCGGTTTCTGGACCTTTTCATTCTTCAATGATGCAAGTGATTGAAAAAGACTTTGAGTCTTTCATTAATCAATTTGAGTGGCATGATGCATCGTTCCCGATTGTTCAAAATGTTAATGCACAGGGTGAAACTGATGCAGCAACAATTAAGTCCAATATGATTAAACAATTATATTCACCTGTTGAATTTATCGAATCAGCAGAATGGTTAATTGCGCAAGGTGTAGATCATTTTATAGAAATTGGTCCTGGTAAGGTCTTATCTGGTTTAATTAAGAAAATAAATCGCGATGTTAAATTGACATCAATTCAAACATTAGAAGATGTGAAAGGATGGAATAATCATGACGAATAAAAATGCATTAGTGACTGGTGCTTCAAGAGGTATAGGTCGTAGTATCGCATTACAATTGGCTGAAGATGGTTTCAATGTAGCCGTAAACTATGCAGGTAATAAAGAAAAAGCTGAAGCAGTTGTTTCTGAAATTAAAGCTAAAGGTGTTGAAAGTTTTGCGATTCAAGCAAATGTAGCTGAAGGTGACGAAGTTAAAGCTATGATTAAAGAAGTCGTTAGTCAATTTGGTTCGATAGATGTACTTGTGAATAACGCTGGTATCACTCGTGATAACTTATTAATGCGCATGAAAGAACATGAATGGGATGATGTTATCAATACTAACCTTAAAGGTACATTTAATTGCATTCAAAAAGCTACACCTCAAATGCTTCGTCAACGTGGTGGAGCAATTATTAACTTATCAAGTATTGTAGGTGCCATGGGTAATCCAGGACAAGCTAACTATGTTGCTACTAAAGCAGGTATAGAAGGTTTAACGAAATCAAGCGCACGTGAACTTGCATCACGTGGTATTACAGTCAATGCGGTAGCACCTGGTTTCATTGTTTCGGATATGACAGACGCACTGAGTGATGATTTAAAATCACAAATGTTAGAACAAATACCTTTATCTCGATTTGGTGAAGATACAGATATAGCGAATACAGTAGCATTTTTAGCATCTGATAGAGCAAAATATATTACTGGCCAAACAATCCATGTCAATGGTGGCATGTACATGTAATTGAAGTACTTGAATTTTATTATCAGTGTTTAAGAAATGCTTGTATTTTACCCATTAAAATGGGAAAATATAGTAGTCTATGGATAGACACTTTTAAAGGAGGTGAATCGACGTGGAAAACTTCGATAAAGTAAAAGATATCATCGTTGACCGTTTAGGTGTAGATGCTGATAAAGTAACTGAAGACGCATCTTTCAAAGATGATTTAGGCGCTGACTCACTTGATATCGCTGAATTAGTGATGGAATTAGAAGATGAATTTGGTACTGAAATTCCTGATGAAGAAGCTGAAAAAATCAATACTGTTGGTGATGCAGTTAAATACATCAATAGTCTTGAAAAATAAAAACTTACATCTGAGTCGTCTACAAGATGGCTCAGATTTTTTTCTTAAGAATCAAACTAAGAATAAACATATGGGAGGTTCTAATGTGACTAATCCAAAAAAAATAGAAATGGTTAATGACTTTCAACAACAGTTTGCGAAGAAAATGAATGAGTTGGGATTTACATATTCAAATATTGACTTGTATCAACAAGCTTTTTCTCATTCAAGTTTTATCAATGACTTTAATATGGATCGTTTGGCGCATAATGAGCGACTCGAATTTCTAGGCGATGCGGTATTAGAATTGACGGTATCACGCTACCTTTTTGATAAACATCCGGATCTACCAGAAGGTAATTTAACAAAAATGCGTGCAACAATTGTATGTGAGCCCTCACTTGTAATATTTGCTAACAAAATCGAGTTAAATCAACTTATCTTATTAGGTAAAGGTGAAGAAAAAACGGGTGGGAGAACACGCCCTTCATTAGTGTCCGATGCCTTTGAAGCTTTTGTCGGGGCTTTATATCTTGATCAAGGATTAGATGTAGTTTGGCAGTTTGCTGAGAAAGTGATTTTTCCATATGTTGAGGATGATGAATTGGTTGGTGTTGTTGATTTTAAAACACAATTTCAAGAGTATGTTCATAGTCAAAATCGTGGAGATGTGACTTATCGTTTAATTAAAGAAGAAGGTCCAGCGCATCATCGATTGTTTACGTCGGAAGTCATTTTAGAGAATGAAGCAGTAGCAACAGGTCAAGGTAAAACTAAAAAAGAATCAGAACAAAAAGCGGCAGAGAGCGCTTATTCAAAATTAAAAAGCAATAATAATCTTTAACATATATTAAAGAAAACCATTAAACGGTAAAATATTGTCCTCCTCTCAACTAGAATGAGTGGAATGATTAACAAGGAGAATAGTATGGTGTATTTAAAATCAATTGATGCCATAGGTTTTAAATCATTTGCAGATCACACAGATGTTCAATTTGACAAGGGTGTAACTGCAATTGTTGGGCCTAATGGTAGCGGAAAAAGTAATATCACTGATGCCATTAAATGGGTATTAGGTGAACAGTCCGCCAAATCATTACGTGGCTCTAAAATGGAAGATATTATTTTTTCAGGAGCAGAACATCGAAACGCTCAGAATTATGCAGAAGTACAATTGAAACTTGACAATAAAGCTAGAAAGTTACAAGTTGATTCAGATGATATCGTCGTGACACGTCGTTTATATCGTAGTGGTGAGAGCGAATACTATCTTAATAATGATAAAGCGCGTTTAAGGGATATCACTGAACTATTCCTGGATTCTGGTTTAGGAAAAGAAGCATTTAGTATTATATCTCAAGGTAGAGTAGATGAAATTTTAAATGCTAAACCTATTGATAGACGACAAATACTTGAAGAATCAGCTGGTGTATTAAAATATAAGAAGCGAAAAGCTGAATCATTACAAAAGTTAGACCACACTGAAGATAATCTTACGCGCGTAGAAGATATTTTATATGATTTAGAAGGACGCGTTGAACCATTAAAAGCTGAAGCATCAATTGCAAAAGAGTATTTAAAATTGTCTGAAGAGATGAAACAAAGTGATGTTATTGTTACTGTACATGATATCGACCAATATTCAGAGGATAATCGTCAACTGGATCAAAAATTAAATGATTTAAAAAGCCAACAAGCGGATAAAGAAGCAAAACAAGCTCAGATTAATAAATATATTCAAAAGCAAAAGTCTCAACGTCAACAAATTGATAATGACATTGAACAATTAAACTATGATTTAATCAAAGCTACTGAAGAATATGAAAAGTTCACAGGTCAGTTGAATGTTTTAGAAGAAAGAAAACGAAATCAATCAGAAACGAATGCTCGTTTTGAAGAAGAGTTAGATAATTTACATCAAGAATTAAAAAATGCTCAAAATGAAAAAGCTGATATTACTCAACAAATTACTACTTTAAAAGAAAAACAAAAAGAGTTGAATAATAGTATTCATCAATTAGAATCACAACTGTATGTTTCTGATGAACAACATGACGAAAAATTGGAATCAATCAAAAATGAATACTATGAATTAATGTCTGAACAATCAGATGTAAATAATGATATTCGCTTTTTAGAGCATACGATTAAAGAGAATGAAGCGAAAAAATCACGCTTAGATTCTCGCTTGGTTGAAGCGTTCAATCAACTTAAAGCGTTGCAAAGTGAAATTTCTAATACAGAACGCAACCATCAAGCTACTGTTAAACAATTGAGCGATATTGAGACTCAAATAAGTCAACTAGAACAGCAGTTATCAAAAGCTAAACAAACTCAAACTGAATATGAAGATAAACTTTATCAGGCTTATCGATACACTGATAAAATGAGAGCTAGAATAGAGAGTTTAGAAACTCAAGAAGAGGATTATACTTATTTCTTTAATGGTGTTAAACATGTGTTAAAAGCTAAAAATGATAACCTACAAGGTATTCATGGTGCTGTTGCAGAAGTGATAAATGTGCCATCTGAATTGACTCAAGCGATTGAGACCGCATTAGGTGCTTCATTACAACATATCATAGTTGATACTGAAAAAGATGGACGCCAGGCAATACAATTTTTAAAACAAAAGGGTCTTGGTAGAGCCACATTCTTACCATTAAATGTTATAAAATCTAGACAATTATCTAATAATATTAGGCACATCGCTGAAAATACCAATGGATTTATCAATGTAGCTTCAGATGCGATTAAAGTTAATTCACAATATCAAGCTGTAGTTGAAAATTTAATAGGTACTACTATTATCGTAGACAATTTGAAACATGCTAATGAACTGGCAAGAGCTATCCAATATAAAACGCGCATTGTAACTTTAGAAGGAGATATTGTTAATCCTGGTGGTTCTATGACCGGTGGTGGTGCGCGCAAGACGAAGAGTATTCTTTCACAAAAAGATGAACTGACAACTATGCGTAATCAATTAAAAGATTATGAATCGCAAACACAAGATTTCGAGAAACAGTTACAAAAACAAAAAAATGAAGTTGAACATCTCAGCGAATCTTATTTTAAAATGAGTCAGCAATATAACGAAGTAAAAGAACAATCTCATAACGAAGCGTTAGAATTAGATCGACTTAAAACACAAGAAGCGCACATTAAAGATGAACATGAGGAATTTGAATTCGAGAAAAATGATGGCTACCAAAGTGAAAATAGTCGCATTACTTTAACTGAAAAACAAGAGCGATTAACTATTATTCAAGGTAAGTTAAAACAACTTGAAACAGATATTGAACGTTATACTCAATTATCTAAAGAAGGTAAAGAGAATACCACTCAAGTGCAACAACAATTAAACCAAAAACGCTCTGACTTAGCTGTAATTAAAGAACGAATAAATGCTCAAAAAGCGTCATTAGAACGTACAGATAAACAGATAGAGACGATTAACAAACAATTAACAAATGTTGACGATAAAATTAAACTCTTCAATTCTGACGAAATGATGGGGGAACAAGCATTTGAAAAATTACAACAACAGATAAAATCTAAAGAAAATGACCGACAATCCATCACTGATCAGTTAAAACAATTGAAAAAAGAACGTATTGATGTCAATGAAGATGTTGAGTCACATGAAGCTACATTGCAAGAATGTCATCAAGATTTATTGTCAATTGAAAGTTTTTATCAAGATATAAAAGCACAACAATCGAAATTAGATGTATTGATTAACCATGCAATTGATCATTTGAATGATGAATATCAACTAACTGTTGAGCGGGCTAGAAGTGAATTCTCTTCAGAAACGCCAATTGATGCGCTGAGAAAGAAAGTCAAACTAACTAAAATGTCAATTGAAGAACTAGGGCCAGTAAATATTAATGCTATTGAGCAATTTGAAGAATTAAATGAGCGTTATACTTTCCTAGATGAACAACGTATAGACTTGCGTGAAGCGAAACAAACACTTGAACAAATTATAAGTGAGATGGACCAAGAAGTGAAAGGTCGTTTTAAAGAAACGTTTTTACAAGTGCAAGCTCATTTTACGACAGTATTTCAGTCGTTATTTGGAGGTGGACATGCTAAATTAGAGTTAACAGATGATGATTATTTATCAGCTGGTGTCGATATTATTGTTCAACCACCTGGTAAGAAATTGCAACACTTATCTTTATTAAGTGGTGGTGAGCGTGCATTAAGTGCTATTGCACTACTATTTGCTATCTTGAAAGTAAGATCTGCTCCATTTGTTATACTAGATGAAGTAGAGGCTGCACTCGATGAAGCAAATGTAATTCGATACGCTCAATTTTTAAAAGAATTATCTATTCAAACTCAATTTATTGTTATTACACATCGAAAAGGAACTATGGAATATTCAGACCGTTTATATGGTGTGACGATGCAAGAGTCAGGTGTTTCAAAATTAGTAAGTGTCAACTTAAATACAATTGATGAGGTTATGAAGGAGGAACAAGCATGAGTTTCTTTAAACGATTAAAAGACAAATTTTCAACGAAATCTACTGAAGATATAGAACAAGAATTATCAGAAGAAGAGGGTAATCAGAGTAGCGCAACTCATGATGACAATGATGAAGCACAGATAGAACCGAAGAAAAAACCACGTAAATTAAGTGAAGCGGACTTTGATGACGATGGATTAATTTCAATTGAAGATTTTGAAGAAATTGAAGCACAAAAAATGGGTGCTAAATTTAAAGCAGGACTTGAAAAATCACGTCAGAACTTCCAAGAACAACTTAATAATTTGATCGCACGTTATAGAACAGTAGATGAAGATTTCTTCGAAGCACTTGAAGAAATGTTAATCACTGCAGATGTTGGTTTCAACACAGTGATGCAATTAACAGAAGAATTACGTACTGAAGCACAACGTCGAAATATACAAGAAACTGAAGATTTACGTGAAGTTATTGTTGAAAAGATTGTTGAAATCTATCATCAAGAAGATGACCAATCAGAAGCAATGAATCTTGAAGACGGCCGTTTGAATGTCATTTTAATGGTTGGCGTAAATGGTGTTGGTAAAACAACTACAATCGGTAAATTAGCACACAGATATAAAATGGAAGGCAAAAAAGTAATGCTTGCCGCTGGAGATACATTTAGAGCTGGTGCAATTGATCAACTACAAGTTTGGGGAGACCGTGTAGGTGTTGAAGTAATTCGTCAAAGTGAGGGTTCAGATCCTGCAGCAGTTGTATATGATGCAATTAATGCCGCTAAAAATAAAGGTGTCGATATATTAATTTGTGATACTGCAGGACGTTTACAAAACAAATCTAATTTAATGCAAGAATTGGATAAAATGAAACGTGTCATTAGCCGAGCTGTACCAGATGCGCCACATGAAGCTTTATTATGCTTAGATGCAACAACAGGTCAAAACGCATTATCTCAAGCACGTTCATTTAAAGAAGTTACAAACGTATCAGGTATAGTATTAACTAAATTAGATGGTACTGCTAAAGGTGGTATTGTACTTGCGATTAGAAATGAACTTCATATACCTGTGAAATATGTAGGATTAGGTGAGAAACTTGATGACTTACAACCATTTAACCCAGAAAGTTATGTATATGGCTTATTTGCAGATATGATTGAACAAAATGAAGATATTCCAGATGAAGTTGCTGAATTAGATTTTAATAATGAGGATAATCCAAATGGGGAAAAATGATTTAGTTAAAACTTTGCGAATGAATTATTTGTTTGATTTTTATCAAACATTATTAACTGAAAAACAAAGAAATTATTTGGAACTGTTTTATTTGAGAGACTATTCACTAAGTGAAATTGCAGAGACATTTGATGTGAGTAGACAAGCAGTTTATGATAATATAAGAAGAACTGGCGATTTAGTAGAAGATTATGAAGCTAAATTGAATTTGTATGAAAAATTTGAACAACGTCGTAAAATTTATGACGATATGAAACAAACATTAAATGATTCTAAGAAGTTAGAACAATACATTAATCAATTAGAAGAATTAGAATAAATAGAGATAAAGGAGGGCAATTGATATGGCATTTGAAGGATTATCCGATCGTTTGCAAGCTACGATGCAGAGAATGCGTGGTAAAGGTAAAGTTACTGAAGCGGATATTAAAGCAATGATGCGTGAAGTACGATTAGCATTATTAGAAGCCGATGTAAACTTTAAAGTAGTTAAAGAATTTGTTAAGACAGTGTCAGATCGTGCCTTAGGATCAGATGTAATGCAATCATTAACACCTGGTCAACAAGTCATTAAGATTGTACAAGATGAATTAACTCAATTAATGGGTGGCGAAAACTCAACGATTAAAATGGCAAACAAGCCACCAACTGTTGTTATGATGGTTGGTTTACAAGGTGCAGGTAAAACAACAACAGCCGGTAAACTAGCATTATTAATGCGTAAAAAATATAATAAAAAGCCAATGTTAGTTGCAGCGGATATTTATCGTCCAGCCGCAATTAATCAATTACAAACGGTAGGTAAACAACTTGATGTTCCTGTTTATAGTGAAGGGGACCAAGTTAAACCGCAACAAATCGTTGAAAATGCATTAAAACATGCCAAAGAAGAACATTTAGATTTTGTAATCATTGATACAGCAGGTCGTTTGCATATTGATGAAGCGTTAATGAATGAACTTCAAGAAGTTAAAGAAATTTCTAAACCTAATGAAATCATGTTAGTTGTAGATGCTATGACTGGGCAAGACGCTGTTAACGTTGCTCAATCATTTGATGACCAATTAGACGTTACTGGTGTTACGTTGACTAAATTAGATGGGGACACTCGTGGTGGTGCTGCATTATCTATTCGCTCAGTAACTCAAAAACCAATTAAATTTGTTGGTATGAGTGAGAAGATGGATGGACTTGAACTGTTCCACCCAGAGCGAATGGCTTCTCGTATACTTGGTATGGGAGATGTTTTAAGTCTTATTGAAAAGGCACAACAAGATGTTGACCAAGAAAAAGCTAAAGATTTAGAACAAAAAATGCGTAATTCTACGTTCACTTTGGACGATTTCCTTGAACAATTGGATCAAGTTAAAAACCTTGGCCCACTTGATGACATCATGAAAATGATTCCAGGAATGAATAAGATGAAAGGCATGGATAAGTTAAATATGGATGAAAAGCAAATTGACCATATTAAAGCGATTATCCAGTCTATGACACCAAGTGAAAGAGAAAATCCAGCAGTACTAAATGTATCTAGAAAAAAACGTATCGCCAAAGGTTCTGGTCGTTCACTACAAGAAGTGAATCGCTTGATGAAACAATTTAACGATATGAAGAAAATGATGAAACAATTCAGTGGTGCAGGCCGTAAAGGTAAAAAAGGTAAACGTAGTCAAATGGAAAATATGTTAAAAGGTATGAACTTACCATTTTAATTAAGTGAAAATATCGAACGCTCCTCAAATAGCGTTCGATATTTTGATGTTTATTGAAAAATAAATGTACTACCAAACATTTAGGTAATAAGGTTCGGCCTAGCTAAAGCTAGTCCATAACCAAATCTACGGTTTTAAAAAAACCTAGATTTGGTAAAGAAAAAAGTCTTTACAAAATATCAAGTTACTGTTAATATTATTTCTTGTAGAAAATAAAAAGTAAAAGATTTAAAGGAGAGTTTTATATATGGCAGTTAAAATTCGTTTAACTCGTTTAGGTTCAAAAAGAAATCCATTTTATCGTATCGTAGTAGCAGACGCACGTTCACCACGTGATGGTCGTATTATCGAACAAATCGGTACTTACAACCCAGCTAGTGTTAATGCTCCAGAAGTTAAAATTGATGAAGAATTAGCATTAAAATGGTTAAAAGACGGTGCTAAACCAACTGATACAGTTCATAATATCTTATCTAAACAAGGTATTTTAAAAACTTTTGATGAACAAAAACACGCTAAATAATTAGCTTAAACTTTATAAGTAAAGTAATAGAGGCGCCAACTGATGGCGCCTTTTTAAATACTGAAAAATCATGATATGATAAACAAAATGACATTAATGGATTAAATGAGGTGCAAATATGCAAGTTGAAGTTGGTCAAATCGTAAATACACATGGAATTAAAGGTGAAGTTAAAGTGAAATCTAATTCCGATTTTACCGATACCCGTTTCCAACCAGGTGAAGTATTGACGGTAAATCATCAAAATCATGAAGAACAATTGACGGTCTTATCTTACCGTGTTCATAAAGGATTCCATATGTTGAAATTTGAGGGAATAAATAACATTAATGACGTCGAACAATATAAAGGTGACTATTTGTACCAAGAACGCGATCATGAAGATATTGAATTAGCTGAAAATGAATATTACTACTCTGACATCATTGGAAGTACTGTATTTGATGATGACGATCAACCTATCGGCAGAGTTATCAATATTTTTGAAACAGGTGCAAACGATGTTTGGGTTGTTAAAGGAGAAAAGGAATATCTCATTCCTTATATAGCTGATGTAGTTAAAGAAATAGATATTGAAAATAAAACAATTCGTATAACACCTATGGAAGGGTTGTTAGATTAATGAAAATTGATTATTTAACTTTATTTCCTGAGATGTTTGATGGCGTGCTCAATCACTCCATTTTAAAAAGGGCACAGGATAAAGAAATCATTAGTGTGAATACTGTAAATTTTAGAGATTACGCCATTAATAAACATAATCAAGTGGATGATTACCCATTTGGTGGTGGACAGGGTATGGTGCTAAAACCTGAACCAGTCTTCAATGCTATGAAAGATTTACAACGAACTGATAAAACGCGTGTCATTTTAATGTGTCCTCAAGGTAGACCTTTTTCACAAGAAATTGCACAAGAATTAAGCGAAGCTGAGCATATCGTATTTATTTGTGGACATTATGAAGGTTATGATGAACGTATAAGAACGCACCTAGTGACGGATGAAATTTCAATGGGGGATTATGTATTAACTGGAGGAGAATTGCCAGCGATGACGATGACAGATGCGATTGTACGATTAATACCAGGTGTATTAGGAAATCAACAATCACATCAAGATGATTCGTTCTCAGATGGTCTATTAGAATTTCCTCAATATACGCGTCCAAGAGAATTTGAAGGTATGACCGTTCCAGATGTATTATTATCAGGTAATCATGCAAATATTGAACAATGGCGACATGAACAAAAATTAATCCGTACTTATCATAAGCGACCGGACTTACTTGATCGATATCCTTTAACGGAAGACGATGAAAAATTTATAGAAAGCTATAAAAAGCAATTGAAAAACAATTAGTATTATGCTAATATATATCAAGTGTGAAAAGACACTAATTATCACTATGATCCGCTGCTATATGAATGTCTAGGCAAGAACATAGGTTGAAGGAGAGTATATCAATGAGTAATCATAAGTTAATCGAAGCAGTTACAAAATCACAATTACGCACAGACTTACCAGCATTCCGTACTGGTGATACTTTACGTGTACACGTACGTATCGTAGAGGGTTCACGTGAACGTATCCAAGTATTCGAAGGTGTTGTAATCAAACGTCGTGGTGGAGGAATTTCTGAAACTTTCACAGTTCGTAAAATTTCTTCAGGTGTAGGTGTGGAACGTACATTCCCATTACACACTCCAAAAATCGAAAAAATCGAACTTAAACGTCGTGGTAAAGTACGTCGTGCTAAATTATACTACTTACGTAGTTTACGTGGTAAAGCTGCTAGAATCCAAGAAATTCGTTAATCAGCAAACTGAGTATAATAATAAGACAGAGGTTAGATACAACGTTTGTCTTACAAATAAAGCTTCCAATCTTCTTCTTTCAAGTTGAGATTGGAAGCTTTATTATTTTTATTCACATTTTAAACAATAAAAGTTTAAGTTATTAATTATCTTAATTTAGCGTTTTTTCTTAACCCATAAACTAAATAATATACTACCGATAATACCAATGAAACTCATAATAGCAAGTAGATAGAAGTGAGGAGGGGTGTATGTGAGTTTAATCACTTTATCTCCTTTATTAACTGGTATTGCTGTCATGATACCATTAGCTTGGTGAACAGGTACTTCTTTCCCATCGACTTTCGCATGCATACCATTTGCATATACAGTTGGTAAAATGACATAGCCTGTTGCGTTCTTTGGTTTCTTGACGACATAACCATTTCTCATATCTTTAACTTTCACAGGTGTTAATTCTTTTGAAGCTTTTTTAAGTGTGCTGTAATCCTCACCATAAATACCTTTCACAGATAAACGATAATTCCCTTTAGATAGATGAATATTTAGCTTATCAGACGCTTTAACACGCATTGTAACTGGTGTAACTAAGCGACGATATTTGTAGCTCAGTTCATTTCGATTTTGCGAATATTCATTAACACCTACTGAATGCGCTTTGTCAGGCGAAAGTAGTTCAACATCCATTTCTACGTACATATCTTTATACTGATTAGCGATAGATTCAGGTAATTTTAATGTAACTCCACCATTATCTTTGTGTACTTTAAGATGATTTTGATTTTTCCAAGTCGCATCTTTTGTAAACATTTTTGACTCGTTTAAAAGATTTTTATTAGGTTTAAATGAAGTATTTGCTTTTTCTGAATTGTCGTTTAATACGATCCCTTTTAACATAGCTTGTTCACGATCTAAAGGTGACTTTAAATCATCACTATTATATATATGATTAGTTACATGAGCAGATGGATAGTCAATCATGTTTTTAGAATGAATAAGCGTATTTTTACCTTTCAATATCGTATCTTTCTTTTCAAAACCGTAAGTCATATTTTTATCTTCAGGATGACGTAGTCGATCTTGAACATTCCATAAAGCAGTTAAGTTTGCACGATTTCCTAAGAAGCGATACGTACTATTTTTATCAACGGGCATATTAATTTGCATTAATTTATCATAATATTTCAAAATTCCTCCATCAAAAATGCTTGAGTATAGCGAAATACCATTGTAGTGATAAAGAAAAGGAGAATTTAATGCATATGCCGACATATAATCAATACGATGAAATGGATCATCATGATGTTCTTTGATAGAATCCATTTTTTTAGCAATAGTATCATTATAGTATGAAGGATCGCTCAATGTATTGATTGTCGTTGAATATGGGTCTATCGTTCTTTGTCTTGAATCATGTGTCATTATAATTTGTTGACCGAAAAATAGCACTATCAACGATAACATAATAATTGGTTGTTTCAGTAAAGATTTGCGATAGATAAATATTCCTAGCACAACGATGATAATTAAAGCAATTACCATCCAATCCACAAAGTTGTCAGCTATGATATATCTACACAAACCAGCAATAAATACGGGCACAGCTGCAAATAGAAACTGTTTCATAGTCAACTCTGATAAGTGATGAATATATATAGCAATCAGTCCACTTGTAGATAACACTAAGAAGTAAACCCAACGTCGTTGTGGTAATGAGAATCCATTAAAAGCACTGTCAAAGTACTGTGATAATGAACCAATAAGTAAGAACCACGTTATAATAGCGAAAAGTTTATAGTAATAGTGTTTATATAACTTTGGCGTTAATAAAGCTGCCAATGCAATAAGTGATATTGTTACATAAAAGCCATTTGAAAATATATAATAATTATTTTTAGTTAAATCAGTAAATAGTGAGATGTTGAAATCAGAATTTTGTTGGCGATCATTATTTAGGAAAGATGATACACCAGTGTAAAAACCTAATATGCTTGATAGGAGCGCAAACATAGCCCCTATAATTAGTAAATAACATTTTTGCCAACGAGATACGATGTCATGGCGATATTGGAATACGACACGTAATATAAAATAAATACCTAACACAATGGCTTGATAATAAGTAAAGTAAAAATTTGAAAATAGTGTGATTGCCACTGCAAAGATGAACAAACCTATCTTTCTACGTTGAAAGAAACGTTCCATTCCCCATAATGATAATGGCAATATAATTAATAAATCTCCATAAAATGACCAAGTAAAATTGTAATATAACACTACTGTCGATGCCCCATATAAAATTGTTGCTATCAACAGAGGTGTAGAACTTAACTTTAAGTATCTAAAATAATAAAATGCACAAATAAAAGTAATTATTGATCGTACATATGCAACAATTAATTGATTTGTTGGCCAAAAGCGAATGTTTTGCGGTTGCCAATGGAATATATGCTCACCGATCCATACAATAATAAAATTGACCCACATGATTGGTGAAAGGGAATAATAATAGGCTAAACCTTTAACATAATCTCCGCCTAGTCCAAATGAATGATCATAAAATCCTTTTAATTGTGTGAAGTGTTCATATAAATATAATTGGAACGGCATCATTTGTCTAAAACCATCACCAGAGCCACTAAATACCACGCCATCTTTTATGTAATCTCGGATAAATGGATAATAAATGGTTAGTGTTACGATATTAGCTATGATGAAAATGAAACCAAACGTCCATAAGGGTTTTGACCATATTTTTTTAATCAATTTACTTCCTCATCTTTCGTTTTTTTGAATTAAAAATTTTTACAAAAACAGCACTAAGAATCATACTCATTAATGAAATGAATATCATAGTATTCCAGTAAGGAGGTTGATATTTAATGACAATTTGTTTTGCATTTTTGTCGACTGGAACACCGGTCATCATATAATTTACTTTTTGGATTTTTGCAGGTTGACCATCAACATACGCACGCATTCCTTTTCGATAAGGAATGTTTATTGAAGCTATACCACTCTCATGGTGACTGAGTTGGACTTGTATACCATTTTTAATATCATGATAACTTGTATCAAAATTAGCATTATCATGCGCCTTTTTAAGCGTATCATAATTTTCGCCATTTAATTGTTGTAAATCGACATAAAATTCACCATCAGGCGAAAGGGTAATAGTGATATCACCATTTTTATCTGGTTGAGTGCGATAAAGTTGAGTGTCTACACCTGTTCGATAAGTAGAATTATTAAACAATCGATGATTAGCGTAATTATTAATAGCGACTGTGTAATTACTATCTGGATTACCTCTCTTAATCTTCATCGTTAAATAAAAATCATCATATTTATCACGTATTTGTTTTGGAAGATGTAATTTTATAGTACCACCTTTGCCACCAATGACTTTATAGCGATTTTTTCCAATTCGCTTAATATTTTGTTGTTGCATATCAACATTTGATAGTAAATTAGATGTTGGTTGTTTGAAAGATTTTCCTTCATTATTCATGATCACACCATTTAACATCGCATGCTCACGATCTATAGGTGTTTTTAAAGATTTACTATTATAAACATTTTTCGTAACTTTAACACTCGGCAAGTTAAGTGTATTTTCATAGATAGAATATTGTCCACTTGTTTTAACCTTTTTAAAATAGGCGGGTAAATTTCCCTGATAATCTTTAAGCATCATATAACGTACTGAGAAAAGACTCGCTATATTTTGTCGACCATTTATTGATTGATATCGACTTAGTGACTCCTCGGCAAGATTAATTTTTAGTGCATCATAATAGTAATCGAGAATATTATGATGGAAGATACTTGAATATAAACTTAGTCCCTTAAAGTGTTGGTACATAGGTGTGTTATCTTGCTCATTCACTCGCCAATCGATACGTTCATCTTCTCGTTTACTATTCTTCATTATATTAACTAATGAACGCTGTAAGTCTGAACTATATAAACTTGAATTAATATAAAATGTATTAGCTCGTTCTTGATGATCTTTAAAATAAATTTGATTTTTAATAAAGACGAAAGAAACCATTAAATTAAGTAAGATTATAGAAATGCCGAATATATAGCTTAGATTAATGCGATAACGTCTATCTTTTAAAATTAAAATAAGTAACCCTATTAAAGAAACGATTGGTACAAGTACAAGCCAAGCTACAAATTTATGATAGGTAATAGCACTAGCGAAAATGACAATTTCAGCAATAATATTACTAATTAAATATGATTTGATTTTTAGTGTTCTAAAATATTTTAGAAATAGACCTATTAATATTGCTGAATTAAAAGACAATATAAAATGCCAACGTTTTTGTGGTGCAGAAAATCCATTAAACAATTGATCGATAAATGGTACAAAGCTTAATAGAATAAATGCGAAAGTTAAAATTGCGAATAAGCGATAATAAAAGTGTTTATAAAGTTTAATACATAATAATGCTTGAATAGTTAGAAATAGCAATACGATTAAATAATTATCAAAGAAGATATTTGTGTTAATATCTAGCTTTTCGAAGGTATTTACTGTTCCTGAAAAAGGGACACGACGATTATTTAAAAAACTTTGAACACCGTGGAAGAACATAAATAAACTATTACCTAACCCTAAAATGGTACTGATAGAAAATAATAGTAAAGCTTTGCCACGTGGAATAATATCTTTAGAGTGTCTAAAAATTATACGAAGAAGTATGTAAGCTGCACCTATAAGACAAAGATAATATGCAAAGTAGAAATTATTTATCATTATTAGTGTAATTGTGACAATAAATAGACCAAACTTTTGTTTTTGAAGTGTGCGTTCTATAGAAAATAGTAACAATGGCATCCAAATAAATACATCACTAAAGAATGGCCAATAAACAGTAAAGCGATAATAAAGCGGCGACATAACAAATAGAAATGCCATAATAATACTAATCCAAGTATTACGTGAAATAAATTTACTATAGAGATAGGTACAATACATCGCTAATGCAGCTTTAATAATGGAAATAACTAGCGCATTTACCATCCAAAATAGTAATCCCTGAGTATTTATATGAATAATTGTTTTTAAAAGAATGATACATAGTACATTAATAATAAATAGTATGTTGGTTGAGAAATAATAGCTTAAATCCGTAAAAAAATCTCCACCTAGACCAAAATCAGTAGCATAAAAAAGATTGCCATCGCTCCATTTATCAAATAGAAACATTTGAATAGGTATCATCTGTTCGATACCATCGTTGGGTCCTGTGAATAATACGCCATCGTGAATAAAGCGAAAAATTATATAGCTATGTCCTATGAAAGACAGTGTTAAGAATATACCTATATATATTAATATTTTCTTCATAATTTACCTCTAAGCGATAGGATTATAATTGTAACAGTATATTTAAATTGTAGGGGATAGGTTGTGCGATTAAAAGTAATTATGCTTTTCTAACATTATAAACTTATTGTACTTTATCGTTTTATTTAATGAATGATAAAATAAATGATGAACTTAGAAAAAAAGTGGCTCTCAAATAAAAATTCAATTATAATCAACAGGTTGAATTAAAATATATCGAAAGTAAGGTGACAATTAATGGCAATTCAATGGTATCCAGGACATATGGCAAAAGCTAAACGAGAGGTAACAGAACAATTAAAAAAAGTAGATGTTGTATTTGAATTAGTTGATGCACGTATTCCATATAGTTCTCGTAACCCAATGATTGATGAAGTAATTAAACAAAAACCACGCGTAGTTATTCTTAATAAAAAAGATATGTCCAATTTAAATGAAATGCAGAAATGGGAACGCTTCTTTATAGATAAAGGATATTATCCTGTGTCAGTAGATGCTAAGCATGGCAAAAATTTAAAAGGTGTAGAAACAGCAGCTATAGCAGCAACAAAAGAAAAATTTGAACGTGAGAAAGCTAAAGGACTTAAACCTAGAGCAATTAGAGCAATGATTGTTGGCATACCTAACGTTGGTAAATCAACATTGATAAATAAATTAGCACGTAAAAATATTGCACAAACTGGTAATAAACCAGGTGTAACCAAACAACAACAGTGGATTAAAGTTGGGCAATCTCTACAATTATTAGATACACCTGGAATTTTATGGCCTAAATTTGAAGATGAAATTGTTGGTAAAAAATTAAGTTTAACAGGCGCAATAAAAGATAGTATTGTACATTTAGATGAAGTTGCTATCTATGGTTTACAGTTTTTAATTAACCATGATATAGAAGGTTTTAAGCAACATTATAAGATTGATGTACCTGCAGATGCTGAAATATTAGAATGGTTTGATGCAATTGGACGTCGACGTGGACTTTTACAAAGAGGCAATGAAGTAGACTACGAAGCGGTTATTGAACTGATAATTAATGACGTTAGAAATGCCAAAATTGGAACATACTGTTTTGACTTATATTCAGAAATGAAGAGTGAATTAGATAATGACACAAACAATTAATGAAGCAAAGCACATATTGTCTGAAATTAACTCAATTAAAGTTTTAGAACAACATGAATTAAATCAAGACGCTCGTAAAGGGGTACAACAAGCTATTACAAGACGTCGTAAACAACTTTTTAAAGAACAAGAAATTTTAGACCATTACAATACAATGAATAAATTTGAAAATGAGTTGCTGAATAACAATCCTCAAGCATTAATCTGTGGTATTGACGAGGTTGGACGTGGTCCGCTAGCAGGTCCTGTTGTTGCATGTGCAGTAATTTTAAATGAAGGGCATCGCTATTTAGGACTTGATGATTCTAAAAAAGTAACAGCGAGTAAAAGACAAATACTTAATAAAAAGCTTAAAGATGGGGTATTGGAGTATGCCTATGGTTTAGCTAGTCCAGAAGAGATCGATGAATTGAATATATATAATGCAACTAAAGTAGCAATGAATCGAGCTTTGAGTCAATTAGTAAATCGTCCAGATCATTTGTTAATAGATGCAATGTCTTTAGATACAACAATTCCTCAAACATCTATTATTAAAGGCGACGCAAAGAGTGTGTCTATTGCTGCAGCAAGTATAATGGCAAAAGAGTACAGAGATGCTTTAATGAAAGAGATTGCAGATGAATATCCAGGATATGAATTTGAGAAAAATGTGGGTTACGGAACTAAAGCACATTTAGAAGGCCTAAATAAACTTGGTATCACACCGTATCATCGTAAAAGCTTTGAACCAATCAAATCTATGACGTAATTATTTGAATTTTAAATTAATTGCAAAAAGTGGAACACTTTCAGTTTACAATAGCGCTTTCATTTTCTATAATTATAACTGAACTTAACCTAAGAAGTAGGAGGATGGAAGATGAATATCCACGAGTATCAAGGTAAAGAAATATTTCGTTCTATGGGCGTAGCTGTTCCAGAAGGACGAGTTGCATTTACTGCTGAAGAAGCAGTGGAAAAGGCTAAAGAATTAGACACAGAGGTTTATGTGGTTAAAGCACAAATCCACGCTGGGGGTAGAGGTAAAGCAGGTGGAGTTAAGATTGCTAAATCATTATCTGAAGTTGAAACTTATGCCAACGAATTATTAGGTAAACAATTAGTTACACATCAAACTGGACCTGAAGGTAAAGAAGTTAAACGTTTGTATATTGAACAAGGTTGCGATATTCAAAAAGAATATTATGTAGGTTTTGTAATTGACCGTGCAACTGATCGTATTACTTTAATGGCTTCAGAAGAAGGCGGTACAGAAATTGAAGAAGTAGCTGCTAAAACACCAGAAAAAATCTTTAAAGAAACAATCGACCCAGTTGTAGGTTTATCACCTTATCAAGCGCGTCGCATTGCTTTTAATATTAATATTCCAAAAGAATCTATTAATAAAGCAGCGAAATTCTTAATTTCTTTATACAATGTATTTATCGAAAAAGATTGTTCTATCGTTGAAATTAACCCATTAGTTACTACTGGTGAAGGTGAAGTTTTAGCTTTAGATGCTAAAATCAACTTCGATGACAATGCATTATTCAGACATAAAGATATCCAAGAATTACGTGATTTAGAAGAAGAAGATCCTAAAGAGATTGAAGCATCTAAATATGACTTATCTTACATTGCATTAGATGGAGATATTGGTTGTATGGTTAATGGTGCTGGTTTAGCGATGGCTACAATGGATACTATTAATCATTTTGGTGGAAATCCAGCTAACTTCCTAGACGTAGGGGGCGGCGCTACAAAAGAAAAAGTTACTGAAGCATTCAAAATCATCTTAGGTGATGACAATGTTAAAGGTATCTTTGTAAACATCTTCGGTGGAATCATGAAATGTGATGTTATTGCTGAAGGTATTGTAGCAGCAGTTAAAGAAGTTGAATTAACTTTACCATTAGTAGTTCGTTTAGAAGGTACAAATGTAGAACGTGGTAAAGAAATCTTAAACGAATCAGGTTTAGCAATTGAACCAGCAGCTACAATGGCTGAAGGCGCTCAAAAAATTGTTAAGCTTGTTAAAGAAGCGTAAGGAAAGGATGGGAACACTAAGATGAGTGTATTTATAGATAAAAATACTAAAGTAATGGTACAAGGTATTACAGGGTCTACTGCCCTTTTCCATACAAAACAAATGCTTGATTATGGTACACAAATTGTTGCAGGGGTAACACCAGGTAAAGGTGGACAAGTTGTTGAAGGCGTACCTGTATATAATACTGTTGCTGAAGCTAAAGAAGAAACAGGTGCTAACGTATCTGTAGTTTATGTTCCGGCGCCATTTGCAGCAGATTCTATTTTGGAAGCAGCAGATGCAGATTTAGATATGGTTATTTGTATCACTGAACATATTCCTGTTGTTGACATGGTTAAAGTTAAGCGTTACTTAGAAGGAAGAAAAACACGTTTAGTTGGACCAAACTGCCCAGGTGTTATTACTGCTGATGAATGTAAAATTGGTATCATGCCAGGATACATTCATAAAAAAGGTCATGTAGGTGTTGTATCACGTTCTGGTACGTTAACTTACGAAGCGGTTCATCAATTAACTGAAGAAGGCATTGGTCAAACTACAGCTGTAGGTATTGGTGGCGACCCTGTCAACGGTACTAACTTTATCGATGTACTTAAAGCGTTTAATGAAGATGAAGATACTAAAGCTGTTGTAATGATTGGTGAAATCGGTGGTACTGCTGAAGAAGAAGCGGCGGAATGGATTAAAGCTAATATGACTAAACCGGTTATTGGCTTCATTGGAGGTCAAACAGCCCCTCCAGGTAAACGTATGGGTCACGCTGGTGCGATTATTTCTGGCGGTAAAGGTACTGCAGATGAAAAAATTAAAACATTAAATGAATGTGGTGTTAAAACTGCGGATACACCTTCAGAAATTGGTACTACATTAATCGAAGCAGCTAAAGAAGCTGGTATTTATGAAGAATTATTAACAATTAAATAATCATCATTAAAATTTAAATTGATTTTATTGTTCAAAACCTGATTTCTATTATTGGAAATCAGGTCTTTTGTTTAATTTATTATAAGTTATTAATAATTATTAAAGTCAAAGTCGAAGTTAATATATGTATAAGATTAATTAAATAAATGATTTATAAAATATATTTAATTTATTACAAATAAGATATATAATAATGGTGTATTGATAAAAAGAGTGAGCATCAAGAATAAAACATCATATCATAAAATTTTTTTATTCGAAAAATAACTATCGGTATAGTGTCTATTGTAGTAGGTTCTTTATTTTTTATTAATCACAATTATAGTGCATATGCAAGTGAGATAAAATCTAACGATAAAGTAGTAATAACTTCACAGGATGATTTTAATAAAAATATAGTTATGACAAATGAAACAAGTTCTAAAAACCAATATGAAAATGTGAAAATTGAATACAAAAACACTCCTACTTTTGAAGCTAAACCTGGAGATGTTGTAGTTTTTAGTTGAAGATATGGTGGTGGATTTGGACATATAGCAATAGTGTTGAATGGTAATTATGATGGTAAACTCATGAATTTTCAAAGTTTAGATCAAAAATTGGAATTTAGGTGGTTATAAAAAAAAGAAGTAGCACATCGAGTAATACATAATTATGACTACGATATGATTTTTATAAGACCTAATAAAGTGGCATAAATGAATTTGAGAAAAGGGAGTATGAATGATTTGATTTTTACAACTTTAGAATTAAATGAATTTGAAATTTTTATGAGAAATAATTTTTCGCATTATACTCAGATTGAAGAGTTATATAAATATAGGAAAGCTCGAAATTTAGGGGTTCATATTGTCGGTGTCAAAGAAAACGGTAACGTAGTTGCTGCCTGTCTATTAACTGATGCTCGTATATTTAAGGTGTTTAAATACTTTTATACCCATCGAGGACCGGTGATGGATTTTACTAATTTAGCGTTAGTTGAATTTTTCTTTAAAAAATTAACGCATTATGTACGTATGCGAAGTGGTGTTTTCATACTAGTTGACCCTTATGTCTTGGAGAATATAAGAAGTGCTGATGGTGAAATTATAGAACACTTTAACAATAAACAGTGGTTTAAGGTGATGAATAAATTAGGATACCAGCATCAAGGTTTTACAACTGGCTATTCAGCTATGAGTCAAATAAGATGGCATTCTATATTAGATTTAAAAGATAAAAGTGAACAACAATTATTAAAAGATATGTCTTATCAAACTAGACGTAACATTATGAAGACAATTGAAATGGGTGTGCAAATTAAAACTTTATCAATTAAAGAAACGAATAGATTTTATCGACTGTATCACATGGCTGAAGAAAAACATGGCTTTCATTTTCAAGAAGAACCTTATTTCAAACAAATGCTTGAAATTTATGGTGATAAAGCATGTATGAAGTTAGCTTATATTGATTTAAATAAGTATATAAATTTATTAAAGCAACGAGCGATAGAATTAGAAGAGAAAGTGACTGAAATTAAACAATCATTAAAAGTGAATGCTAATTCAAAAAAGACAAAAACAAAATATCAGCAATTAAATCAACAACTAGAGAGCCTTAATAAAAAAATTGCAAAAACTGAACAATTAATCATTACGGATGGTACATTACTTGATTTAGCTGCTGCATTGTTTATTTATAACAATCACGAAATGTACTATTTATCAAGTGGTTCTAATCCTAAATACAATGAATTTATGGGTGCCTATTGTCTGCAATGGGATATGATACGCTACGCAAAAGAGAAAGGCATAGAGCGTTATAATTTCTACGGCATAACTGGCGACTTTGGTGAGGATGCAGAAGATTATGGTGTCCAACAATTTAAAAAAGGATTCAATGCGTTTGTAGAAGAATATGTTGGTAATTTTATTAAGCCAGTAAATAAATTGCTCTATAAATTATATCAAAATTAAGTGAATTGATTTATTTAGTGCTAAGGTAACAAAATTTAAAGTAATCTGGGACTTTTAGGTCTCAGATTTTTGTGTAAAATAAGCATGAAGACTGTTTACATAATTCAATATTAAAATTACTCATTAAAAGTTATTAAATTTTATCCATCAAATGTCTTTTAATTGAAATGTGATATACGACATAGTTGTCTTATAATGTTTTTAAAGGAGACGACTTCATGACTAACAACAACATATTACTTTTGAAATTAATTTGGTTAGGTTATACGACCCAACATATTCATCATTTATTAAAATTAAATCCTGATTTTTTTGAATTCTCTTATACTGATCAAATAGATACAATAAGAAATTGGGACAGAATGTTTCATAATGATGATTTTATTGATAAATTTAATAATTTAAATGAAAAAGATATTTTGTCACTTTTGCAGAATCACAAAGTAAGTTTTACAACACCGTTTAACACTAATTATCCTCGACTGTTAAAAGAAATTTATGATTATCCGTTTGTCCTATTTTACCAAGGTGACCCCCGTTTATTAACATCCTCCAATACATTAGGTGTGGTGGGCTCAAGAAATGCAACAGAATACTCAGCTAAAGCCATGCAATACTTATTTCCTAAATTTAAACAAATTCCACTAACTATTATTTCCGGTTTGGCAAAAGGTGCTGATAGCATTGCACATCATTTTGCTATAGAGTATCAATTACCTACTATAGCTGTTTTAGGTTTTGGTCATATGATGCATTACCCTAGAGAAACGCAAAAATTACGCAACATAATAGAAGAAAAAGGTTTAGTTATTAGTGAATATCCGCCATTCACTAGTGTTAGGCGATATCACTTTCCGCAACGCAATCGTTTGATAAGCGGTCTTTCACAAGGGGTTTTAATAACTGAAGCAAGTGTTAGAAGCGGTAGTCAAATTACAATTGATTGCGCATTAGACCAAAATAGAAATATATATGTATTACCAGGTTCAATATTTAATCCACTAACTAAAGGTAATTTGAAACGAGCTCAAGAAGGTGCGATGATTGTAACCTCAGCTGATGATATCCTATGTGATTATAAATAGATATCATTAATGATTCATTCTAGAGTAATAAAAATCTATATTTAATTCTAATTGATAGCTAAAAATAATATTAAAAAGCGTTTAAAATGCACGTTAATAGAATTTAAACATTGACAAAAACAAAATTGACCGTTTATCATTTATCTTTAGTAATTGAAATAGCAAGGGGGAATTCACTTTGGCAGATAATTTAGTCATAGTTGAGTCGCCTGCAAAAGCGAAAACCATTGAAAAATATTTAGGTAAAAAATATAAAGTTATAGCTTCTATGGGACATGTTAGAGATTTACCAAGAAGTCAAATGGGTGTCGATGTAGAAGATAATTATGAACCGAAATATATTACGATACGCGGTAAAGGTCCAGTTGTTAAAGACTTAAAGAAATATGCTAAGAAAGCAAAAAATGTCTTTCTTGCGAGTGACCCTGACCGTGAAGGTGAAGCGATTGCTTGGCATTTATCAAAAATTTTAGAACTTGATGATTCAAAAGAAAACAGAGTAGTATTTAATGAAATTACAAAAGATGCGGTAAAAGAAAGTTTTAAGCATCCTCGTGGCATAGAAATGGATTTAGTCGATGCACAACAAGCACGCCGTATATTAGATAGATTAGTTGGATATAATATTTCACCAGTATTATGGAAGAAAGTGAAAAAGGGGCTGTCTGCAGGGCGAGTTCAATCTGTAGCTTTAAGATTAGTAATAGATAGAGAGAATGAGATTCGTAACTTTAAGCCTGAAGAGTATTGGTCTATAGAAGGTGAGTTTAGATATAAGAAATCTAAATTTACTGCTAAGTTTCTTCATTATAAAAATAAACCATTTAAATTAAAAACAAAAAAAGATGTTGAAAAAGTTACAGCTGAATTAGATGGAGACAAATTTGAAATTACAAATGTTAATAAAAAAGAAAAAACTAGAAATCCTGCTAATCCATTTACCACTTCAACATTACAACAAGAGGCAGCTCGTAAATTAAATTTCAAAGCGCGTAAAACTATGATGCTCGCGCAACAATTATATGAAGGTATTGATCTAAAACGACAAGGTACAGTTGGATTAATCACATACATGAGAACTGACTCTACACGTATATCACAAACCGCTAAAGACGAAGCGAAACAATATATTGAAGATAAGTATGGTAAAGATTATCTTTCTAATAGAACTGCTAAGGGTAAACAGGGTGACCAAGATGCCCACGAAGCAATTCGACCAACAAGTACTTTACGTACACCTGATGAAATGAAAGCATACTTAACTAGAGATCAGCATCGATTGTATAAATTAATATGGGAAAGATTTGTAGCAAGTCAAATGGCACCAGCAATTTTAGACACTGTTGCTTTAGATGTTACCCAAAACAACATTAAATTCCGAGCTAATGGTCAAACAATCAAATTCAAAGGTTTCATGACGCTTTATGTAGAAGCCAAAGATGATAAAGATAATGAAAAAGAAAATAAATTACCTAACTTGAGTAAAGGTGATGAAGTGACTGCAACTCAAATTGAACCAGCGCAACACTTCACTCAGCCACCTCCACGTTATACAGAAGCACGTTTGGTTAAAACGTTAGAGGAATTAAAAATTGGTAGACCTTCTACCTATGCACCTACGATTGACACAATACAAAAACGTAATTATGTAAAACTTGAAAGTAAACGATTTGTACCTACTGAATTAGGTGAAATTGTATATGAACAAGTAAAAGACTATTTCCCTGAAATAATTGATGTAGAGTTTACTGTTAATATGGAAACGCTATTGGATAAGATTGCTGAAGGAGATATTGGCTGGAGAAAAGTAATTGATAACTTTTACGGAAGTTTCAAATTAGACGTTGAACGTGCTGAGGAAGAAATGGAAAAAGTTGAAATTAAAGATGAACCTGCTGGCGAAGATTGTGAAGTTTGTGGCTCTCCTATGGTTATTAAAATGGGACGATATGGTAAGTTTATGGCGTGCTCAAATTTCCCAGACTGTAGAAATACGAAAGCAATCGTGAAAACTATTGGCGTAACATGCCCTAAATGCAAAGATGGAGATGTCGTTGAAAGAAAATCTAAGAAAAATAGACTTTTCTATGGTTGTTCAAACTATCCTGAATGTGACTTTATTTCTTGGGACAAACCTGTTGGTCGTGATTGTCCTAAATGTAATCATTATTTAATGGAACATAAGAAAGGACGCAGTTCACAAGTTATTTGCTCAAACTGTGACTATAAAGAAGAAGTTCAAAAATAGATAATAAATTAAGGAGGAAAACCATGAGTCAAACTGTAAATATAGTTGGCGCTGGACTAGCTGGTTCAGAAGCCGCTTATCAATTAGCTCAACGAGGTATCAAAGTGAATTTGATTGAAATGCGCCCAGTTAAGCAAACGCCAGCACACCATACTGATAAATTTGCAGAATTAGTATGTTCTAACTCACTACGAGGCAATGCATTAACAAATGGTGTGGGTGTATTAAAAGAAGAAATGAGAAGATTAGACTCATTAATTATCTCTGCTGCTGACAAAGCAAGAGTTCCTGCTGGTGGTGCATTAGCAGTTGATCGACATGATTTTTCTGGTTATATTACTGAAACTTTAAGAAATCATCCTAATGTTACTGTTATTAATGAAGAAATTAATAGTATCCCGGAAGGATACACAATTATTGCTACTGGTCCATTAACTACAGAAAATTTAGCTAAAGAAATCGTAGATATTACTGGTAAGGATCAACTTTATTTTTATGATGCAGCTGCTCCAATTATTGAAAAAGAATCGATTGATATGGATAAAGTTTATCTAAAATCACGTTACGATAAAGGTGAAGCAGCCTATCTTAATTGTCCTATGACAGAAGAAGAATTTAATCGCTTTTATGATGCAGTACTTGAAGCAGAAGTTGCACCAACAAATGAATTTGAAAAAGAAAAATATTTCGAAGGATGCATGCCTTTTGAAGTAATGGCTGAACGTGGACGCAAAACACTATTATTTGGTCCTATGAAACCTGTTGGTCTTGATGATCCAAAAACAGGTAAACGTCCATTTGCTGTCGTTCAATTACGACAGGATGATGCAGCTGGAACGCTATATAATATTGTCGGTTTCCAAACTCATCTAAAATGGGGCGCACAAAAAGAAGTAATTCAACTTATCCCTGGTTTAGAAAATGTTGATATCGTACGATATGGTGTGATGCATAGAAATACATTTATAAATTCTCCAGATGTATTAAATGAGAAATATGAGTTGATTAAAGAAGATAGAATTCAATTCGCAGGTCAAATGACTGGTGTTGAAGGCTATGTTGAAAGTGCAGCAAGTGGACTTGTTGCTGGGATTAACCTAGCTCACAAATTACTTGATAAAGGTGAAGTTATTTTCCCTAGAGAGACAATGATAGGAAGTATGGCTTATTACATCTCACACGCTAAAAATGAAAAGAATTTCCAACCTATGAATGCTAACTTTGGTTTATTACCCTCACTTGAAAAACGTATTAAAGATAAAAAAGAGCGTTACGAAGCACAAGCTAACAGAGCTCTCGAATATTTAGAGAATTATAAGAAAACACTATAAGTTTAGTGATTGAACTAGAATAGAATTGATTTCGAATTCATTGTTTTAGTCTCACGTTCAAGTTATTTCAATCTTTTAAGTAATTCTCAAAAGATTTTGAATTCTATAGCTAATTATTTTAGTCCCCTTCATGTTATATGCTACAATGCATATGATGGAGGGGATTTTTAAGTGGAAGAAATCCAAGTTACATTCTTAAATATGCTCAAAGTTGAGAGAAATTTCTCCGCCCATACGTTAAAATCATATCATGATGATTTAGTACAATTTAATCATTTTTTAGAACAAGAATTACTAAATCTAAGAACATTTGAATATAAAGATGCTAGAAATTATTTAAGCTATTTATATTCACAGAATTTGAAACGTACTACTGTATCAAGGAAGATTTCAACTTTAAGAACTTTCTATGAGTTTTGGATGACACAAGACGAGACAATCATAAATCCTTTTGTACAACTCGTTCATCCTAAGAAGGAGAACTACTTGCCACAGTTTTTTTATGAAGAAGAGATGGAAGCATTATTCGAAACTGTAGCAAAAGATACTAAAAAGGGATTACGGGATCGCGTTATTCTAGAATTATTATATGCAACGGGTATACGCGTTTCTGAACTAGTAAATATCCAACTTAAAGATATTGATATGTCTTTACCTGGTGTGAAAGTACTAGGAAAGGGAAATAAGGAACGGTTTGTTCCGTTTGGAGAATTTTGTCGTCAAAGCATTGAACAATACTTAAGCGAATTTAAGCCTATACAACATACCAAACATTCATTTTTATTAGTTAACATGAATGGCGCCCCTATAACAGAGAGAGGCGTTAGGTATGTTTTAAATGATGTTGTTAAACGTACAGCAGGGGTTACGGAAATTCACCCCCACAAATTAAGACATACGTTTGCAACACATTTACTTAATCAAGGTGCGGATTTAAGAACGGTACAATCTTTGTTAGGACATGTTAATCTTTCGACAACTGGAAGATATACACATGTTTCTAACCAACAATTACGTAAAGTGTATTTAAATGCACATCCTCGAGCGAAAAAGGAGAGTAAATAAATGAGTAAAACATCATTACATGCAACAACTATTTATGCCGTTAGACACAACGGTGAAGCAGCGATGGCTGGTGATGGACAAGTTACACTAGGTGAGCAAGTTATCATGAAGCAAACAGCGCGCAAGGTCCGCAGACTATATGAAGGAAAAGTGTTAGCTGGATTTGCTGGTAGTGTAGCTGATGCCTTCACTTTGTTTGAGAAGTTTGAAACAAAATTACAACAATTTAGTGGTAATTTAGAACGTGCAGCTGTTGAACTAGCTCAAGAGTGGCGTGGTGATAAACAATTACGTCAATTGGAAGCTATGTTAATTGTAATGGATAAAGATGCAATATTAGTAGTCAGCGGAACTGGAGAAGTCATTGCACCTGATGATGATTTAATTGCGATTGGCTCTGGAGGCAACTATGCTTTAAGTGCTGGAAGAGCATTGAAGCGTCATGCAAGCCAATTATCTGCTAAAGAAATGGCTTACGAAAGTTTAAAAGTTGCATCTGACATTTGTGTGTTCACAAATGATAATATTATAGTGGAAACACTTTAACTTTTAAAAATTATGGAAATGAATATAAATGGACGTTAATTAGGTTGGAGGTAAAATATATGGATGCAAACGGTATAAAATTAACACCTAAAGATATCGTATCTAAATTAGATGAATATATAGTTGGGCAAGATGATGCTAAACGAAAAGTTGCCATTGCTCTAAGAAATCGCTATAGAAGAAGTTTGCTTGATGAAGAAACCAAACAAGAAATCGCACCTAAGAATATTTTGATGATTGGTCCGACTGGTGTTGGTAAAACTGAAATAGCAAGACGTATGGCTAAAGTTGTAGGAGCGCCATTTATTAAGGTGGAAGCTACTAAGTTTACTGAAGTAGGATACGTTGGACGCGATGTTGAGAGTATGGTTCGTGATCTAGTCGATGTAGCTGTAAGACTTGTTAAAGATCAAAAGAAAGATTTGGTTAAAGACGAAGCAGTTAATAAAGCTAATGAAAAGTTAGTTAAATTACTTGTGCCTAGTATGAAGAAAAAAGCGTCAAATAATAGTAATCCTTTAGAGTCATTACTTGGTGGTGCAATTCCAAACTTTGGTAACAATGATGATGAAGAAGAGGAAACACCTACAGAAGAGATTAAAACTAAGCGTTCAGAAATCAAAAAACAATTATTAGATGGTAAACTTGAAGAAGAGAAAGTTAGAATTAAAGTAGAACAAGATCCAGGTGCACTAGGCATGCTCGGTACAAATCAGAACCAACAAATGCAAGACATGATGAATCAACTCATGCCTAAACGTAAAGTTGAGCGTGAGGTACCAGTTAAAACAGCTCGTAAGATTTTGGCTGATGATTTTGCCGATGAATTAATTGATCAAGAAACTGCAAATCAAGAAGCGCTTGAGTTAGCAGAACAAATGGGTATTATCTTCATCGATGAGATCGATAAAGTAGCAACGAATAACGCTAATAGTGGTCAAGATGTTTCAAGACAAGGTGTACAACGAGATATCTTACCAATTTTAGAAGGTAGCATGATTCAAACTAAGTATGGTACTGTAAATACTGAACATATGCTGTTTATCGGTGCTGGCGCGTTTCACGTATCGAAACCAAGTGATTTAATACCTGAATTACAAGGACGCTTCCCAATTAGAGTAGAATTAGAAAGTTTAACTGTTGACGATTTTTATAGAATATTAACTGAACCTAAGCTATCACTCATTAAACAATATGAGGCATTGCTTCAAACAGAAGAGGTCACTGTGAACTTTACTAAGGAAGCGATTACAAGATTAGCTGAAATGGCATATCAAGTTAACCAAGACACTGATAATATTGGTGCACGTCGTTTACACACAATCTTAGAGAAAATGCTTGAGGATTTATCTTTCGAAGCCCCTAGCATGCCAAATGCTGTAGTAGATATAACACCACAATATGTTGATGATAAGTTGAAATCTATTTCAACAAATAAAGATTTAAGTGCATTTATTTTATAATATAAATAAAGGAGAAATTTTATGAGCTTATTATCTAAAACTAGAGAATTAAATACACTATTACAAAAACATAAAGGTATTGCGGTCGACTTTAAAGACGTTGCTCAAACAATTAGTAGCGTTACAGTAACGAACGTATTTATTGTTTCACGTAGAGGTAAAATTCTAGGTTCAAGTTTAAATGAACTTTTAAAAAGTCAAAGAATTAACGAAATGTTAGAAAGTAAACACATTCCTAGCGAATATACAGAACTATTAATGGACGTTAAACAAACTGAATCTAATATTGATATTGATAATGAATTAACTGTATTCCCACCTGAAGATAAAGAAGTATTTAGTAGCAGTCGTACAACTGTATTTCCAATACTTGGTGGCGGCGAAAGATTAGGAACATTAGTACTTGGTCGTGTTAAAGATGACTTTAACGAAAATGATTTAGTATTAGGCGAATATGCTGCAACAGTTATTGGAATGGAAATACTTCGTGAGAAACATAATGAAGTTGAGAAAGAGGCACGTGATAAAGCGGCAATCACTATGGCAATTAATTCATTATCTTATTCTGAAAAAGAAGCAATTGAGCATATTTTTGAAGAATTAGGTGGCAATGAAGGCCTATTGATAGCTTCAAAAGTAGCAGATAGAGTAGGTATCACTCGCTCAGTAATCGTGAACGCGTTACGTAAACTTGAAAGTGCTGGTGTAATCGAATCACGATCCTTAGGGATGAAGGGTACCTTTATTAAAGTTAAAAAAGAAAAATTCCTTGATGAATTAGAACGAAATAAATAATTATGATTTAAATCGATAATGCAATAACCAACATTCAACTGTTGCAAGTATATATTATTTGTAACAGTTTTTATTATGAAAAATGTGTATTGCATTATTTCTTTAGTGAAATTAACATTGCGCATTATATAGAAATATGATATTATTGTTTTCGGCTATAAAAGCCAATACACACATGATAAACGTACATTTAAAGGGTGCAATTAAATTAATTGTCTTTATATGAGTTTATTATGGAGGTAAATAACCACTAGGAGGAATTTAAAATGGCAGTAATTTCAATGAAACAATTACTAGAAGCCGGTGTTCACTTCGGTCACCAAACACGCCGTTGGAACCCAAAAATGAAAAAATATATCTTCACTGAGAGAAATGGTATCTATATCATTGACTTACAAAAAACAGTGAAAAAAGTTGAAGAAGCTTATAACTTCATCAAACAAGTATCTGAAGATGGCGGTAGAGTCTTATTCGTAGGTACTAAAAAACAAGCACAAGAGTCAGTTAAAGCTGAAGCAGAACGTGCTGGACAATTCTACGTTAACCAAAGATGGTTAGGCGGAATTTTAACTAACTACAAAACAATTTCTAAACGTATTAAACGTATTTCTGAAATCGAAAAAATGGAAGAAGACGGTTTATTCGACGTTTTACCTAAAAAAGAAGTTGTTGAACTTAAAAAAGAATACGACCGTTTAATCAAATTCTTAGGCGGTATTCGTGATATGAAATCTATGCCTCAAGCATTATTCGTAGTTGACCCTCGTAAAGAGCGTAACGCGATTGCTGAAGCACGTAAATTAAATATTCCAATCGTTGGTATTGTTGACACTAACTGTGATCCAGATGAAATTGATTACGTTATCCCAGCGAACGACGATGCTATTCGTGCCGTTAAATTATTAACTGGTAAAATGGCTGACGCTGTCTTAGAAGGTCAACAAGGTGTTTCTAACGATGAAGTAGCTGCAGAGCAAAACATCAATTTAGATGAAAAAGAAGAATCTCAAGAAGCAGAATCAACTGAAGAAAATACTACTGTTGAATCAAACTAAGATATAGTTTAAATGGGTGATAAGATGTAATGCTTATCGCCCTTTTTTCAAATAATAAAAAATAATGATTAAAGTTTACTAGAGTATTGGAAATTATAGTGACTTTAATGGTAATATTTAGGTATCATCTATTATTACAATTAGAAATATTGGAGGAATAATTAATGGCAATTTCAGCAAAACTTGTTAAAGAATTACGTGAAAGAACTGGCGCTGGTATGATGGATTGTAAAAAAGCGCTAACAGAAACTGATGGTGACATCGATAAAGCGATTGATTACTTACGTGAAAAAGGTATCGCTAAAGCAGCTAAAAAAGCAGACCGTATCGCAGCTGAAGGTTTAGTACATGTTGAAGTTAAAGGAAATGAAGCTGCTATCGTTGAAATCAACTCTGAAACTGACTTCGTAGCTCGTAATGAAGGCTTCCAAGAATTAGTTAAAGAAATTGCTAATCAAGTTCTTGATAGCAAAGCTGAAACAGTAGATGCTTTATTAGAAACTAAATTATCAAGTGGTAAAACAGTTGATGAAAGAATGAAAGAAGCAATCTCAACAATCGGTGAAAAATTAAGTATCCGTCGTTTCGAAATCAGAACAAAATCTGATAACGATGCATTTGGTGCATACTTACACATGGGTGGACGTATCGGTGTGTTAACTGTAGTTGAAGGTACTACTGATGAAGAAGCTGCTAAAGATGTTGCTATGCACATCGCGGCTATCAATCCAAAATATGTTTCTTCAGAACAAGTTAAAGAAGAAGAAATCAATCACGAAAGAGAAGTATTAAAACAACAAGCATTAAATGAAGGTAAACCTGAAAACATCGTTGAAAAAATGGTTGAAGGTCGTTTACGTAAATATCTTCAAGAAATTTGTGCAGTTGATCAAAACTTCGTTAAAGATCCAGATCAAACAGTTGAAGCTTTCTTAAAATCTAAAGGTGGTAAACTTGTTGACTTCGTTCGCTATGAAGTAGGCGAAGGTATGGAAAAACGTGAAGAAAACTTCGCAGATGAAGTTAAAGGTCAAATGAAATAATCTGTCGACAAGATTTACAAGAAAGAAGACACCTTTGAGGTTTTCTATTATAAAGTGATACTTTATGTTAGAAGGCGCGTCAGTGTCTTCTTTACTTGTATATATTACATATTTTTACAATAGAGAGGAAAAAACAATGGCGCAAACTTCTAAATATAAACGTGTAGTATTAAAACTTAGTGGTGAAGCACTTGCAGGAGACAAAGGTTTTGGTATTAATCCAATCATTATTAAAAGCGTGGCACAGCAAGTAGCTGAAGTTGCTAAGATGGATTGCGAAATCGCAGTTATCGTTGGTGGTGGCAATATTTGGAGAGGTAAAACTGGTAGTGATTTAGGTATGGACCGTGGTACAGCAGACTACATGGGTATGCTTGCTACAGTTATGAATGCTCTTGCACTCCAAGATAGCTTAGAACAATTAGAATGTGACACACGTGTGTTGACATCAATTGAAATGAAACAAGTTGCTGAACCATATATCCGTCGAAGAGCTATTAGACATTTAGAGAAGAAACGTGTTGTTATTTTTGCAGCAGGAATCGGTAATCCATACTTCTCTACAGATACAACTGCAGCGTTACGTGCAGCAGAAGTCGAAGCCGATGTTATTTTAATGGGTAAAAATAATGTTGATGGAGTATATTCAGCAGACCCTAAAGTAGATAAGAATGCAGTTAAATATGAACACTTGACGCACATTCAAATGTTACAAGAAGGGTTACAAGTAATGGACTCAACTGCATCATCATTTTGTATGGATAATAATATTCCTTTAAATGTATTTTCAATTATGGAAGAAGGCAATATTAAACGTGCAGTTATGGGTGAAAAAATAGGTACGTTAATAACTAAATAATTAGAGGTGTAAACAATATGAGTGACATAATCCAAGACACTAAAGCTAGAATGAGCAAATCTATCGATAATTTATCAAGAGAATTAGCGAATATCAGTGCCGGAAGAGCAAATTCAAATTTATTAAGTGGCGTAACTGTTGACTATTATGGTGCACCAACACCAGTTCAACAATTAGCGAGCATCAATGTGCCTGAAGCACGTTTATTAGTTATTTCTCCTTATGATAAATCTTCAGTAGCTGATATTGAAAAAGCAATTTATGCAGCAAATTTAGGTGTAAATCCTACAAGTGATGGTGAAGTTATTCGTATCACTGTCCCAGCTTTAACAGAAGAACGTCGTAAAGAATTAGTGAAAAACGTTAAGAAAATTGGTGAAGATGCGAAAGTATCTATCCGTAACATCCGTCGTGATATTAATGATCAATTGAAAAAAGATGAAAAAAATGGTGACATTACTGAAGATGATTTAAGAAGTCAAACAGAAGATGTTCAAAAAGCTACAGATAATTCTATTAAAGAAATTGATCAATTAGTAGAGGACAAAGAAAAAGACATTATGTCTGTTTAATTAGTTCGACAATAAATTAATTCATTTAATAATGTGTAAGTATTATTATAAATATACTTTCTACATTACTATAAATTATTTTAGTCTAAACTGTGCCAATTCAGACTTTGGTACAGTTTTTTCATTTGCTTATTCAATGCCATTATCGAGTATGATAAAATGATAGATGATTTCTTAAATAACTAATATAATATAATAGAGATGATCAGGCTCGGAGGAAAGACCATGTTTAAAAAGCTAATAAAAAGAAATAAGACTAAAATCAGTCATAACGATGATTTAGATTTACATAATTTACCTGAACATGTAGCGATTATCATGGACGGAAATGGACGTTGGGCCAAAAAGCGTAAAATGCCTAGAATTAAAGGACATTACGAAGGTATGCAAACCATTAAAACTGTAACGCGAGAAGCAAGTGATTTGGGTATTAAATACTTAACACTATACGCTTTTTCAACTGAAAATTGGTCTAGACCTGAAAATGAAGTTAATTATATCATGAATTTGCCTGTTAATTTTTTAAAAACATTTTTACCCGAACTCATTGAAAAAAATGTTCAAATAGAAACGATTGGTTTTCTAGATGCAGTTCCTAAATCGACGATTGAAGCAATAGAACATGCAAAAGAAAAAACAAAAAATAATACAGGTCTGAAATTAATATTTGCCATCAATTATGGTGGACGAGCTGAAATTGTTCAAAGTATGAAATCAATTTATGATGAACTTCAATGCAATGGTCAAGACAGTAAAGATATTGATGAATCAATGATTAACAAGCATTTAATGACACATTCATACCCAGATCCTGAGTTATTAATTCGCACTTCTGGTGAACAACGTATTAGTAATTTCCTTATTTGGCAGTCTTCTTATAGTGAATTTATATTCAATGAGAAATTGTGGCCAGACTTTGACGGTGAAGAATTTAAAAATTGCTTAAAAATATATCAATCTCGCCAAAGACGCTTTGGAGGGTTAAGTAAGGAGTAGCGTATGAAAGTTAGAACTTTAACCGCAATTATAGCATTGTTAATTTTTCTACCCATTCTATTGATGGGTGGTACAACGTTAATGTTGTTTGCGTACTTACTAGCTTTAATTGCATTAAAAGAACTTTTAAATATGAATATGATTAAATTAATTTCAGTCCCTGGTATTTTTAGTGCTTTAGCATTAATTATTATTATGTTACCTCAATCAGCAGGTGACTGGGTTAGTGACATTCAATTAAAAAGTTTAATCGCAATGAGTTTTATTTTACTAAGTTATACTGTACTGTCAAAAAACAGATTTAGTTTTATGGATGCTGCTTTCTGTCTTATGTCAGTTGCATATGTCGGTATTGGATTTATGTATTTCTATGCAACACGTTCAGATGGCTTACATTACATACTTTATGCATTCTTAGTGGTGTGGTTAACAGATACAGGTGCTTATATTTTCGGTCAACTAATGGGTAAACATAAATTATGGCCAGTAATTAGTCCGAACAAAACTATTGAAGGTTTTATTGGCGGATTAATTTGTAGTTTAATTGTGCCAATTGTTATGTTGTTCTTTGTTGATTTCAACTTAAATATTTGGTTACTATTATTAGTAACCATCATCTTGAGTATCTTTGGTCAACTTGGAGATTTAGTTGAATCAGGATTTAAACGTCATTTTGGTGTTAAGGATTCTGGTAGAATTTTACCGGGGCACGGTGGTATATTAGACCGATTTGATAGTTTCATGTTTGTTTTACCATTACTCAACATTTTATTAATACAAATGTAGTGCGATTTTAATGTTTTATTTATATATGAAAAATGTATAGTGCTATAATTGAGGAGTTATTGAGTGCACATTTGACTAGACATAGTAGATGATGTAATTCTTAACTCCTTTTATTAAAAGTAAAATTCTTGAATAATTTAACCAAATCATAGATAATCTACATCGTTCTAATGAAAAAAGTAGAAATTTAATTTAATTGAGGTGTATCATGTGAGCTATTTAATCACTATTGTCTCATTTATGATCGTGTTTGGTGTACTTGTTACGGTACATGAATATGGTCACATGTTCTTTGCTAAACGTGCTGGAATAATGTGTCCTGAATTCGCGATAGGTATGGGACCAAAAATATTTAGTTTCCGTAAGAACGAAACTTTGTATACCATCCGTTTATTACCTGTAGGTGGTTATGTAAGAATGGCTGGAGACGGTTTAGAAGAGCCACCAGTTGAACCAGGTATGAATGTTAAAGTAAAACTTAATGATAAAGATGAGATTACGCATATAATTTTAGATGATCAGCATAAATTTCAAAAGATAGAAGCAATTGAAGTTAAACAATGTGATTTCAAGGATGATTTGTACATTGAAGGTATTACTTCATATGATAATGAGCGACATCATTTTAATATTGCTGAAAAAGCATATTTTGTTGAGAATGGTAGTTTAATTCAAATCGCTCCACGACATCGACAATTTGCACATAAGAAACCTTTACCCAAATTTTTAACGTTATTTGCAGGACCATTATTTAACTTTATATTAGCCTTAATATTATTTATCGCATTAGCTTATTTCCAAGGAACACCTACTACCTCAGTGGGGCAATTAGCTGATAATTATCCAGCACAACAAGCAGGATTAAAATCCGGAGATAAAATCGTTCAAGTAGGTCAATATAAAACAAAGAGTTTTGATGACATTCAGTCTGCAGCAAATAAAATTAAAGATAATAAAACAACGATAAAATTTGAAAGAGATAATCAAACAAAGACAGTGGACATAACTCCTAAAAAGCAAGTTATTAAGCAAACTAAATTAAATTCTGAGACGACGTACATTTTAGGTTTCCAACCTCAGAAAGAACATACTTTAATAAAACCAATTGCGCTAGGGTTTGATCAGTTTGTTAGTGCCAGTACATTAATCTTTAAAGCTGTAGGAACAATGATTGCAAGTATATTCACAGGTCAATTCTCATTTGATATGTTAAATGGTCCAGTGGGTATTTATCATAATGTTGACTCTGTAGTTAAACAGGGTATCATTGCTTTAACGTACTACACTGCACTATTAAGTGTTAACTTAGGTATAATGAACTTATTGCCAATTCCAGCACTTGATGGTGGTCGAATTTTATTTGTTATCTATGAAGCAATTTTCAGAAGACCAGTTAATAAAAAAGCAGAAACAATTATAATAGCTGCTGGTGCTATTTTTGTCTTAATTATAATGGTTCTAGTAACTTGGAACGATATACAACGTTATTTCTTGTAGAATAAGGAGGATTAAGTGATGAAACAATCGAAAGTTTTCATACCAACTAGGAGAGATGTCCCTGCTGAAGCAGAAGCTTTGAGTCACCAATTATTATTAAAAGCAGGATTAATCAAACAAAGTACAAGTGGTATTTATAGCTATTTACCATTAGCATCTCGTGTGTTAAATAATATTTCTAAAATCATCCGTGAAGAAATGGAAAGCATTGATGCCGTTGAAATTTTAATGCCTGCACTTCAACAAGCAGAACTTTGGGAAGAATCAGGTCGTTGGGGTGCATACGGTCCAGAGTTAATGCGCTTAAAAGATCGTAATGGACGTGAATTTGCTTTAGGTCCTACACATGAGGAAGTAGTAACTTCTATCGTCAGAGATGAACTTAAATCTTATAAACAATTGCCTTTAACGTTATTCCAAATACAATCTAAATTTCGAGATGAGAAACGTCCACGCTTTGGTTTGCTAAGAGGTAGAGAATTTATTATGAAAGATGCGTATTCATTCCATGCTGATGAAGCATCGTTAGATGAAACATATCAAGATATGTACAATGCTTACGACCGTATATTCAAACGTGTTGGCATCAATGCTCGACCAGTGGTTGCAGACTCAGGTGCAATTGGCGGTAACCACACACACGAATTCATGGCCTTAAGTGAAATTGGTGAAGATACTATCGTTTATAGTGAACAAAGTGATTATGCAGCTAATATTGAAAAAGCGGAAGTCGTTTATCATCCAAATGAAAAGCATACAGAAGTAGCAGAATTAGAAAAGATTGAAACACCTAATGTTAAAACTGCTCAAGAATTAGCTGATTTCTTAAACCGTCCGGTTGATGAAATTGTTAAATCAATGATATTTAAAATTGATGGAGAATTCATTATGTTCTTGATACGTGGTCATCATGAATTAAATGATGTCAAAGTAAAAGCATTCTTTGAAACAGATAACGTTGAAATGGCCACTCAAGACGAGATTGTTAATTTATTAGGTGCTAATCCTGGTTCACTGGGACCAGTTCATGATAAAGATATTAGAATTTTTGCAGATAATTATGTCAAAGATTTAAATAATTTAGTCGTTGGTGCTAATGAGGATGGATTCCACTATATTAACGCTAATTTAGATCGAGATTACAAGGTAGATGGGTTTGGAGATTTCCGTTTTATCTTAGAAGGAGAACCATTAAGCGATGGCTCTGGCGAAGCGAAATTTGCTGAAGGCATTGAAGTAGGTCAAGTATTTAAGTTAGGAACTAAATACTCAGAAGCAATGAACGCAACATTCTTAGATAACCAAGGTAAAGCTAAGCCATTAATCATGGGGTGCTATGGAATAGGCGTTTCAAGAACGCTAAGTGCCATTGTTGAACAAAATAATGATGAAAATGGTATTATTTGGCCTAAATCAGTTACACCATTTGATTTACATCTAATTACTATTAATCCTAAAAAGGATGAACAACTAGAATTAGGTGATCAATTGTATAAAGAATTACAACAACAATATGATGTACTTTATGATGATCGTAAAGATCGAGCTGGCGTTAAATTTAATGATGCAGATTTAATCGGTCTTCCAATAAGAATTGTAGTTGGTAAAAATGCTAGTGAGGGTATCGTTGAAGTTAAAGTACGTCAAACTGGTGAAAGCGAAGATGTTCATATTAACGATTTAAACACTCATATCGCTACACTTTATAATAATTTATAATTTGCTAAGACTTAGTTGAATTTGATGAATGTACTTGATTTCACTTGTTCAACATGGATATTCAATGCATAATGCTAAATGAGGTTAAGACAATTTCATATTTGTCTAAACCTCTTTTTTTACTAAAAATTTTAAAACGAAACATATGAAAAGCACATGGCAAAGTAGTATAATGGATATCAAGTTTGCAGTTAGATCATAACACGATGCGTATACATATAATTGAGAAATTAGTTAGATATAAGGGTGGTTATCTGTCATGGCAATGACGAATCAAGAAAAATTCAAAGTACTCGCTGACCAGATTAAAGTTTCCAATCAACTAGATCAAACAATCATTGAAAAAGGTGAATTAACGCGAGTAGATGTGTCAAATAAAAATAGAACGTGGGAATTTCAAATTACATTGCCATATTTTCTATCACATGAAGATTATTTAATATTCACTAATGCGATTACTGAAGAATTTAAAGAAATTGCCAAAGTTGATTGGCATTTTACAATTCAAGATACAAGTAATCAAGATGAGCATGCTATCAAATATTTTGGTCATTGTATAGAACATACTGCACTTTCACCTAAAGTAAAAGGTCAACTTAAACAGAAGCGTTTAATTATGTCTGGTAATGTGTTGAAAGTAATGACCTCTAATGACATCGAAAGAAATCACTTTGACAAAGTATGTAATGGTAGCTTAGTAAAAGCTTTTCGTAAATGTGGTTTTGATATTGATAAAGTTGTTTTTGAAACGGACGACTCAAGTTCTTATGATGATTTAGCTTCATTAGAAGCTCATATTCAAGAAGAAGATGAAAAAAGTGCTCGTGAAGCTACTGAAAAAATTGAAAAAATCAAAGCAGAAAAAGCCAAACAACAAGATAACAATGAAAGTAATGTTGATAAGTGTCAAATTGGTAAACCGATACAAATTGATAATATAAAACCAATTGAATCAATCATTGAAGAAGAGTTCAAAGTAGCGATTGAAGGGGTTATATTTGATATTAACCTAAAAGAATTAAAGAGTGGTCGTCATATTGTTGAGTTAAAAGTCACAGACTACACAGATTCTCTTGTACTTAAGATGTTTACAAGAAAAAATAAAGATGATTTAGATCACTTTAAGGCACTGAGCGTAGGTAAATGGGTACGCGCTCAAGGACGTATTGAAGAAGACACGTTTGTAAGAGATTTAGTAATGATGATGACTGATATAGAAGAAATCAAAAAGACACCTAAGCAAGATAAAGCTGAAGAAAAGCGTGTAGAGTTTCATTTACATACATCAATGAGTCAAATGGATGGTATTCCTAATATAAGTGCATATGTTAATCAAGCTGCAAAATGGGGACATAAAGCGATAGCAGTTACAGATCATAATGTCGTTCAAGCCTTTCCTGATGCTCATGGTGCCGCTGAAAAAAATGGTATTAAAATGATTTATGGTATGGAAGGCATGCTCGTAGATGACGGAGTACCTATTGCTTACAAACCAACAGATCGAGATCTTAAAGAAGCAACTTATGTTGTATTTGACGTTGAAACAACTGGACTTTCAAACCAATACGATCAAATTATAGAATTGGCCGCCGTTAAAGTTAAAGACGGGGAAATTATTGATAAATTTGAACGATTCAGTAATCCACACGAAAAATTATCAGAAACAATCATTAATTTAACTCACATTACTGATGATATGTTGACTGATGCCCCTGAGATTGAAGAAGTATTGACTGAATTTAAAGAGTGGGTTGGGGATGCTATATTTGTAGCACATAATGCATCATTTGATATGGGCTTTATTGACACTGGCTATGAAAGACTTGGCTTTGGGCCATCAACGAATGGTGTCATAGATACTTTAGAACTTTCACGTACGATTAATACTGAATATGGTAAACACGGATTAAACTTTTTAGCGAAAAAGTATGGTGTAGAATTAACTCAACACCATAGAGCCATTTATGATACTGAGGCTACAGCGTATATCTTCATTAAGATGGTTCAGCAAATGAAAGAGTTAGGAGTTACAAATCATAAAGATATTAATCAAAAACTGTCTAATGAGGATGCATATAAACGTGCACGTCCGACACATGTGACATTAATTGTTCAAACACAGGAAGGCTTAAAGAACTTATTTAAAATTGTAAGTGCCTCATTAGTTAAATACTATTATCGAACTCCTAGAATTCCACGTTCATTATTAAATGAATACCGTGAAGGCATACTAGTTGGAACAGCTTGTGATGAAGGTGAATTATTCACTGCTGTAATGCAGAGAGACCAATCGGAAGTTGAAAAAATCGCTAAATATTATGATTTTATTGAAGTACAACCACCTAAACTTTATCAAGATCTTATTGATAGAGAACTCATTAGAGATACTGAAACACTTTATGAAATTTATGAACGTATATTAAAAGCTGGAGAAAGTACAGGTATTCCAGTAATAGCGACAGGAAATGCGCATTATTTATATGAACATGACGCAATTGCTCGTAAAATCTTAATCGCATCTCAACCTGGTAATCCTTTGAATCGCTCAACTTTACCAGAAGCGCATTTTAGAACGACAGATGAGATGTTAGATGAGTTTCACTTTTTAGGTGAAGAAAAGGCACATGAAATAGTTGTTAAAAACACAAATGAATTAGCGGACCGAATTGAAAAAGTTATTCCAATTAAAGATCAATTGTTTACGCCACGTATGGATGGAGCTAATGAAGAAATTCGTGAACTAAGCTACACGAATGCCAAAAAATTATACGGTGAAGATTTACCACAAATCGTAATCGATCGTCTTGAAAAAGAACTAGCAAGTATCATCGGAAATGGTTTCTCGGTTATCTATTTAATTTCACAACGTCTTGTTAAAAAATCTCTAAATGATGGATATTTAGTAGGTTCGCGTGGTTCGGTTGGATCTAGTTTTGTGGCAACAATGACTGAAATAACTGAAGTTAATCCATTGCCACCTCATTACATTTGTCCTAACTGTAAAACGAGTGAATTTTTTGATGATGGGTCTGTAGGTTCAGGGTTTGATTTACCTGATAAACAATGTAGCACTTGTGGTGCTGAACTTATTAAAGAAGGACAAGACATACCATTTGAAACATTCTTAGGATTTAAGGGAGATAAAGTTCCTGATATTGACTTGAACTTTAGTGGTGAGTACCAACCAAACGCTCATAACTATACTAAAGTGCTTTTCGGGGAAGACAAGGTTTTCCGTGCAGGGACAATAGGTACAGTTGCCGAAAAAACGGCGTTTGGATATGTTAAAGGTTATTTAAATGACCAAGGTATCCATAAACGTGGTGCGGAAATCGATCGTCTGGTTAAAGGATGTACAGGTGTAAAACGTACAACAGGACAACATCCAGGTGGGATTATAGTAGTTCCTGATTACATGGATATTTATGATTTTACCCCGATACAATATCCTGCAGATGATCAAAGTGCTTCTTGGATGACAACGCATTTCGACTTCCATTCCATCCATGATAATGTCTTAAAACTTGATATTTTAGGACATGATGATCCTACAATGATTCGTATGTTACAAGATTTATCTGGTATAGATCCTAAGACCATTCCAGTAGATGATAAAGAGACAATGCAAATCTTTAGTAGTCCTGAGTCATTAGGTGTAACTGAAGAGGAGATACTTTGTAAGACTGGAACTTTCGGTGTACCTGAATTTGGTACAGGATTTGTGCGACAAATGTTAGAAGATACGAAACCAACAACTTTTTCAGAACTTGTACAAATATCAGGATTATCTCATGGTACTGATGTTTGGTTAGGTAATGCACAAGAATTGATTCGTTCAGGTATTTGTGATTTATCAAGCGTTATAGGTTGTCGTGATGATATCATGGTTTATTTAATGTATGCAGGATTAGAACCCTCAATGGCCTTCAAAACAATGGAATCAGTGCGTAAAGGTAAAGGTTTAACTGAAGAAATGATAGATGCTATGAAAGAAAATGATGTACCAGATTGGTATTTAGATTCTTGTTTGAAAATTAAGTATATGTTCCCTAAAGCCCACGCGGCCGCATATGTACTAATGGCAGTGAGAATTGCATATTTCAAAGTACATCATCCACTTTATTATTATGCATCTTATTTCACAATTCGTGCATCAGACTTTGATTTGATTACTATGATTAAAGACAAAGAAAGCATAAAGAATACAGTCAAAGATATGTATTCAAGATACATGGACCTCGGTAAAAAAGAAAAAGACGTTCTTACTGTCTTAGAAATTATGAATGAAATGGCTCACCGCGGATTCCGTATGCAACCGATTAGTCTAGAGAAAAGTCAGGCATTTGACTTTATTATTGAAGGAGATACTTTAATTCCTCCATTTATTTCTGTACCTGGACTTGGAGAGAATGTTGCTAAACGCATTGTTGAAGCGCGAGAAGATGGTCCATTCCTATCAAAAGAAGATTTAAATAAAAAGGCTGGATTATCTCAAAAAATAATTGAGTATCTTGATGATTTAGGTTCTTTACCTAATCTTCCAGATAAGGCACAATTGTCTATTTTTGATATGTAATTTATATTCCAAGCTCAAAAGTATTTTATTAGTCTCTGTGACGCAAGAGATAGACATTTGTTTAAGGAATTAAAGTGTGATATACTGAACGTGCGTAAAAAATTAGACTCAGGCAGAAAGAGTGGGCATATACCCGCTCTTTTCTATTTGCCGAAAAAGGAGGCCTGTATGAGTAAAATCACTGAGGAAGTAGAAACAATCATAACTCCTATTTTAGACGAATTGAATTTTGAATTAGTTGAAGTTGAATACACTAAAGAGGGGAAAGATCATTTCTTAAGAATATCTATTGATAAAGAGGGCGGTGTCGATTTAAATGATTGCACACTTGCTTCTGAAAAAATCAGCGAGGCAATGGATGAGAATGATCCAATTCCAGATATGTACTACTTAGACGTAGCATCACCAGGTGCGGAACGTCCAATTAAAAAAGAAAAAGATTATCACAATGCAATTGATAAACCAGTATTTGTATCATTATATGCGCCAATCGAAGGCGATAAAGAGTGGCTTGGAATTTTAAAAGCTGTTGATGATGACACAATCACGATGGAAGTTAAAGAAAAAGCTAAAACAAAACAAATTGAAATACCAAGAAATAAAATTGCAAAAGCACGTCACGCTGTAATGATTTAACGTGATGAGGAGGAATAATTGTGGCAAGTAATGAACTTTTATTAGCAACTGAATATTTAGAAAAAGAAAAGAAAATCCCTAGAGAAGTATTAATTGATGCAATTGAAGCAGCTTTAATAACTGCATATAAAAAGAACTATGATAGTGCTAGAAACGTACGTGTGGAATTAAATATGGACGAAGGTACTTTTAAAGTTATAGCACGTAAAGAAGTTGTAGAAGAAGTATTTGATGACAGAGACGAAGTAGATTTAAGTACAGCATTAGTTAAAAATCCAGCATATGAAGTTGGTGATATCTACGAAGAAGATGTTACACCAAAAGATTTTGGTCGTGTTGGTGCACAAGCTGCTAAACAAGCAGTAATGCAAAGACTAAGAGATGCTGAAAGAGAAATTCTTTATACTGAATTTATTGATAAAGAAGATGATATTTTAACAGGTGTTATCGATAGAGTTGACCATCGTTACGTTTATGTTAACTTAGGTAGAATTGAAGCGGTCTTATCTGAAGCTGAAAGAAGTCCTAACGAAAAATATATTCCTAACGAACGTATCAAAGTCTATGTTAATAAAGTGGAACAAACAACTAAGGGACCACAAATATACGTTTCTAGAAGTCATCCAGGCTTGTTAAAACGTTTATTTGAGCAAGAAGTTCCTGAAATTTATGATGGAACTGTTATTGTGAAATCAGTAGCACGTGAAGCTGGTGATCGTTCTAAGATTAGTGTTTATTCTGATAATCCAGACATCGATGCGGTAGGCGCATGTGTTGGTGCAAAAGGTGCTCGAGTTGAAGCTGTAGTTGAAGAACTAGGTGGAGAAAAAATCGACATCGTTCAATGGAATGAAGATCCTAAAGTATTTGTACGTAATGCTTTAAGTCCTTCACAAGTATTGGAAGTTATCGTTGACGAAGACAATCAATCTACTGTAGTTGTAGTTCCTGACTATCAATTGTCACTAGCTATTGGTAAGAGAGGTCAAAATGCTCGATTAGCTGCAAAATTGACTGGATGGAAAATTGATATTAAATCAGAAACTGATGCTCGTGAAGCGGGAATTTATCCTGTGATTGAATCTGAAGAATTAGCTGAAGACATCGTTTTATCAGAATCAGATGATGAAGATATTGAAATTGATGATGTTAATCTAGAGGAATCAAATTTAACTACTGCAGAATTAGCGGCAGATATCGATGAATCTTCTGAAAATATCGAAGAAGCAGACAGTGAAGAAAAAGACGTATAAGCAGATAATTGGGGTGAGTAATTAAGTGAAGAAGAAAAAGATTCCAATGCGTAAATGTATTATTACAAATGAAATGCGTCCCAAAAAAGATATGATTCGCGTTGTTATTAACAAAGAAGGCGACATTTTTGCTGATGGTACTGGCAAACAACAAGGTAGAGGCGCTTATGTTTCAAAAGATGTTCAAAGTGTAGAAGCAGCCCAAGAAAAAGGCGTACTTGAAAGATATTTTAATGCAGATTCTGAGAAGCTAGACCCTGTTTACAAAGAAATTATACGTTTGATTTATAGAGAAGAGATTCCTAAATGAGCAAAGAACAAATTTTAAACTTTTTAGGTTTAGCAATGAGAGCCCGTAAAGTAAAGTCTGGCGAGTCTGTATTGCTTACTGAAATCAAGAAAAATAATATAAAGCTTGTTATCATGGCATCTGATGCCTCAGAAAACACTTTAAAGAATATAAAAAATAAATGTGAATCATATCATGTTCCATTTAGAATCTTTAGTACAAGAGCAGAATTAGGACAATCTTTAGGCAAGTCGGAACGTGTGAACATTGGAGTAATAGACTCTGGGTTTGCGACTAAGCTTACGTCGATGATAGATGAATATTGTAAGGAGTGATTATATGAGTAAAAAAAGAATTTACGAATATGCGAAAGAATTAAATGTTAAGAGTAAAGAGATTATAGATGAGTTAAAAAATATGAATGTAGAAGTATCAAACCATATGCAAGCGTTAGAGGACGATCAAATTAAAACGCTTGATAAAAAGTTTAGACCACAAGAAAGTAACAACAATACAAAACAAAACACTCAAAATAATCACCAAAAACAACAAAACAATAACAATACTAAAAATAATAACAAACAGAACAACAAAGGTAACGCGAATCAAAAAGGCAATAATAACAACAAAAATAATGCCAAAAATAATAAAAACAACAAAAATAATAAGAACAATAAAAATAATAAAAACAACAAAGGTAACAAAAATAATAAACCGGCAGCAGAACCAAAAGAAATGCCATCTAAAATCACATATGAAGAAGGCATTACAGTTGGCGAGTTAGCTGATAAATTAAATATTGAATCATCAGGAATTATTAAAAAATTATTCTTATTAGGCATCGTTGCTAATATTAACCAAGCACTTGATGAAGAAACACTAGAATTGATTGCGGATGATTATGGTGTTGAACTTGAAAAAGAAGTCGTTGTAAATGAAGAAGATTTATCAATTTACTTTGATGAAGAAGAAGCTGATCCAGATGCAATTGAACGACCAGCCGTTGTTACAATTATGGGACATGTTGACCATGGTAAAACAACATTACTTGATTCAATTCGTCATACTAAAGTTACAGCTGGAGAAGCAGGCGGTATCACGCAACATATTGGTGCTTATCAAATTGAAAATGCTGGTAAAAAAATTACATTCCTTGATACACCTGGACACGCAGCATTTACTACAATGCGTGCACGTGGTGCTCAAGTAACGGACATCACAATTTTAGTAGTCGCAGCTGATGATGGTGTAATGCCACAAACAATTGAGGCAATTAACCATGCTAAAGAGGCTAACGTTCCTACTATAGTAGCCGTAAATAAAATTGATAAACCTACTGCAAACCCAGACCGTGTTATGCAAGAATTAACTGAGTATGGTTTGATCCCTGAAGACTGGGGCGGTGAAACAATTTTTGTTCCACTTTCAGCATTAAGTGGTGAAGGTATTGATGATTTATTAGAAATGATTGGCTTAGTAGCTGAAGTCCAAGAATTAAAAGCTAATCCTGATAAACAAGCTGTAGGTACTGTGATTGAAGCGGAGTTAGATAAATCACGTGGTCCAGCTGCTTCATTATTAGTTCAAAACGGGACATTGAATGTTGGTGACTCAATAGTTGTAGGTAACACATATGGACGAATTAGAGCGATGGTTAATGATTTAGGTCAAAGAATTAAATCAGCAGGCCCTTCTACACCTGTAGAAATTACAGGTATCAATGATGTGCCATTAGCTGGTGATCGCTTCGTTATCTTCAAAGACGAAAAACAAGCACGTCGCATTGGTGAAGCGCGTCATGAAGCAAGCGTTATCCAACAACGTCAAGAAAGCAAAAATGTTTCATTAGACAACTTATTTGAACAAATGAAACAAGGTGAAATGAAAGATCTTAACGTGATTATCAAAGGTGACGTTCAAGGTTCTGTTGAAGCACTTGCAGCTTCTCTTATGAAAATTGATGTAGAGGGCGTTAATGTACGTATTATTCACACTGCAGTTGGTGCTATTAATGAATCAGATGTTACATTAGCTAATGCGTCAAATGGTATTATTATTGGTTTCAATGTGCGTCCAGACGCAGGTGCTAAACGTGCTGCAGAAGCTGAAAACGTTGATATGAGACTACATCGCGTTATTTATAATGTTATTGAAGAAATTGAATCAGCTATGAAAGGTTTACTTGATCCTGAATTCGAAGAACAAGTTATCGGACAAGCTGAAGTACGTCAAACATTCAAAGTGTCTAAAGTTGGCACAATTGCTGGTAGTTATGTTACTGAAGGTAAGATTACTCGTAATGCAGGTGTTCGTATTATTAGAGACGGAATTGTTCTATTCGAAGGTGAATTAGATACATTGAAACGTTTCAAAGATGATGCCAAAGAAGTAGCTCAAGGTTATGAATGTGGTATTACAATTGAAAAATTCAATGATATTAAAGAAGGCGACATTATCGAAGCATTTGAAATGGTTGAAATCGAAAGATAAGACTTAACAATATATGTATAGGTGGACGCGGAGAAGCCGTCCACCTTTTTAAATGATGAACATTACAATATATTGTTTCTTTAAGATAATGCGTTTGAATCTAACTTAAATAGTGAATAGAATAACAAAGAAGAGTAACATCAAATATTGAGGTGACATAAATGAGTAACATGAGAGCAGAACGCGTAGGCGAACAAATGAAAAAAGAAATAATGGATATCGTTAATAATAAAGTTAAAGATCCTAGAGTAGGGTTTATCACAATTACTGACGTTGACTTAACAAATGACTTATCTCAAGCAAAAGTTTACCTTACAGTCTTAGGTAGCGAAAAGGAAGTTAATGATACGTTTAAAGCTTTAGACAAAGCGAAAGGATTTATTAAATCTGAATTAGGTTCAAGAATGAGATTGCGTATCGTTCCAGAATTATTCTTTGAATATGATGAATCAATTGAGTATGGTAATAAAATCGAGAAAATGATTCAAGATTTGCATAAGCAAGATAGATAAATATTTATAATCTTAATTACAGCAAATTTACTATATAGTTAAGGGGTAGGACATTGAAATTAGTATAATTTCAGTTCTACTCTTTTTTAAAATTAAACAAATTAAAAAATTACCAATTTAGCTATATGGTATACGAATTAGTGTTATTACTTTATATTAAATAACACAAGTTAAGTCAGATAAGTTATGATACATAAGTGTACTTAAAACTGAAGGACGTGAAAAAATGTATAATGGTATTTTACCTGTATATAAAGAGCGTGGATTGACGAGTCATGATGTCGTCTTTAAGCTAAGAAAAATCTTAAAAACTAAGAAAATTGGTCATACTGGGACATTAGATCCTGAAGTATCTGGGGTATTGCCAGTATGTATTGGTACTGCCACTCGTGTAAGTGATTATGTGATGGATATGGGAAAATCTTATAACGCTACCATAACTCTAGGGGAAAGTACGACTACGGAAGATCAAACAGGAGAAGTTATTGATAAAGTAGATGTACAAGAAAACGCAATAAATATAAACGAAGTAGACGCTGTTTTAAAACAATTTGAAGGAATTATAGAACAAGTTCCACCTATGTATTCATCTGTTAAAGTAAATGGTAAAAAGTTATATGAGTATGCACGAAAAGGTGAAACTGTTGAACGACCAGTTCGTAAAGTAAATATAGATTCGATAGCACGCACCTCTAAACTTCAATTCGAAGACGGGAAATGTCATTTTAATATTGAGGTTAAATGTGGTAAAGGTACATATATTCGCACATTAGCAACGGATATTGGTAAACAATTAGGGTATCCAGCTCACATGTCGCTATTGACACGAATAAATTCAGGTGGGTTTGACATTAAAGATAGTATAACATTAGATCAAATCTCTCAATTACATGAGCAAGACACATTACAATCACACTTATTTCCTTTAGAATATGGTTTGAAAAGTTTGCCGAAAATTTATGTTTCTGATGAAAATATAAAAACTAGAATATTAAATGGACAAAAGTTTAATAAAAAACAATTTAATCAAACGATTGAACAACAACTCGTCTTTATTGATTCTGAGACGGAGAAAGTAATGGCAATTTATATTCAACATCCGGAAAAAAATCATGAAATAAAACCTAAAAAAGTATTTAATTAAAGGAGTCTAAAGTTATGAAAGTGATAGAAGTAACCCATCCAATTCAAGAAAATCAATTGATAAAAGAAGACGTTGCGATGGCATTTGGCTTTTTTGATGGCATGCATCGTGGTCATCATAAAGTGTTTGAAGCATTGGATGAACGTGCTGCAGCGCAAAATTTAAAAAAGGCAGTAACAACATTCGATCCTCATCCTTCTGTTGTGTTAAATCCTGAACGTAAACGCACGGATTATTTAACACCACTTTCAGATAAACTTGAAATGATCGAACAACACGACGTGGATTATTGTATTGTTATTAATTTTTCTTCACGATTTGCGAGTGTAACAGCAGAAGAGTTTGTTCAAGACTATATTATTAATAATCGTGTTAAAGAAGTGATTGCTGGTTTTGACTTTACTTACGGTAAATTTGGAAAAGGTAACATGTCCGTATTAAATGAAATGGATGAATTTAGCACTACAATAGTTGGTAAACAAGAAATGGATACTGAAAAAATCTCTACTACTGCAATTAGGGAAGCTTTAAAAGAAGGGAATTTAAAAAAGGCCAATGAGCAGTTAGGTTATCTCTATCGAATTAAAGGCACTGTAGTTCAAGGAGAGAAACGTGGACGTACAATTGGCTTTCCTACGGCAAATGTTCAACCAAGTGATGATTATGTTTTACCTAAAAAAGGGGTTTATGCTGTTAGTATGGCGATAGGTGCTGAAAATAAAATCTATCGTGGTGTAGCTAATGTTGGTGTTAAACCTACTTTTCACGATCCTTCTAAAGCTGAAGTAGTGATTGAAGTTAATATATTTGATTTTAATGACAACATATATGGTGAACGTGTCATTGTTTATTGGCATCATTATTTAAGACCAGAAGTTAAATTTGATGGTATAGATCCATTAGTTGAACAAATGAATAATGATAAAGAAAAAGCGAAATACTTACTTTCAGTTGATTTCGGTGATGATGTATCGTATAATATTTAAAGTTGAGTTCTAGAAAATAGAATTCATAAATATTATTCCTTTATCTTGGCGGGTTGAGACTCCGACGCCTAGCTCAGATTAAGGTGTATACAAATTTTAGGAGGAATTTAATTATGGCAATCACTCAAGAACGTAAAAATGAAATTATCAAAGAATATCGCGTGCACGAAACTGACACTGGTTCACCAGAAGTACAAATCGCTGTTTTAACTGCAGAAATCGCTGCGTTAAACGAACACTTACGTGAACACAAAAAAGATCACCATTCACGTCGTGGATTATTAAAAATGGTAGGTCGTCGTCGTCACTTATTAAACTACTTACGTGGTAAAGATATTCAACGTTACCGTGAATTAATTAAATCATTAGGTATCCGTCGTTAATTTTTATATATTAAGAGGAAAGCACCATTTAGTTTGGTACTTTCCTTTTTTTATCGTTTAATATAAATCACTAATATAAAATTTGAAAAATAAATGATATGATGTAGTTAATAGATTTCAGAGAGGAGATTCATAATGTCTCAAGAAAAGAAAGTGTTTAAAACTGAGTGGGCTGGAAGATCGTTAACGATTGAGACAGGACAATTAGCAAAACAAGCTAATGGTGCAGTTTTAGTACGTTATGGAGATACGGTTGTATTATCTACGGCTGTAGCATCTAAAGAACCGCGTGATGGTGACTTTTTCCCATTAACAGTTAATTATGAAGAAAAAATGTATGCTGCTGGTAAAATTCCAGGAGGATTTAAAAAACGTGAAGGTCGTCCAGGAGACGAAGCAACATTAACTGCACGTTTAATTGATAGACCAATTCGACCACTTTTCCCTAAAGGATATCGACATGACGTTCAAATTATGAACACAGTACTAAGCGCTGATCCAGATTGTTCGCCTGAAATGGCTGCAATGATAGGCTCTTCAATGGCATTAAGTGTTTCAGATATTCCTTTCCAAGGACCAATTGCTGGTGTTAATGTAGGTTATGTTGATGGTAAATATGTAATTAACCCTACCGTTGAGGAAAAAGAAGTTTCACGTCTAGACTTAGAAGTTGCCGGTCATAAAGACGCAGTAAACATGGTAGAAGCTGGTGCAAGTGAAATAACTGAGAAAGAAATGTTAGAAGCTATTTTCTTCGGACATGATGAAATCAAACGTTTAGTAGCATTCCAAGAAGAAGTGGTAGCTCACATTCAACCTGTTAAAAAAGAATTTGTACCTGTAGAACGTGATGAAGCTCTGGTTTCAAGAGTTAAAACACTTACTGAAGAAAAAGGCTTAAAAGAAACAGTTTTAACATTTGATAAACAACAACGTGACGAAAACTTGGATACGTTAAAAGCTGAAATTGCAACTGAATTTGTTGACGAAGCAGATCCTGAAAATGAATTGTTAATTGATGAAGTTTATGCGATTTTAAATGACTTAGTTAAAGAAGAAGTACGTCGTCTTATTGCTGATGAAAAAATTAGACCTGATGGACGTAAACCAGATGAGATTAGACCTCTTGAATCTGAAGTTGGTTTATTACCACGAGCACATGGTTCAGGTTTATTTACACGTGGACAAACACAAGCTTTATCTGTATTAACATTAGGAGCATTAGGTGATTATCAACTTATTGATGGACTAGGTCCTGAACAAGAAAAACGATTCATGCATCATTACAACTTCCCTAATTTCTCTGTTGGAGAGACAGGCCCAGTTAGAGCACCTGGTCGTCGTGAGATTGGACATGGTGCATTAGGCGAGAGAGCATTAAAATACATTATTCCAGATACAACTGAATTCCCTTACACTGTACGTATTGTAAGTGAAGTATTAGAATCTAACGGTTCATCTTCACAAGCATCAATTTGTGGTTCAACTTTAGCTTTGATGGATGCTGGTGTGCCAATTAAAGCGCCTGTTGCAGGTATAGCAATGGGACTAGTTACACGTGAAGATAGTTATACGATTCTTACGGATATCCAAGGTATGGAAGATGCTTTAGGGGATATGGATTTTAAAGTTGCAGGTACAAAAGAAGGTATAACTGCGATACAAATGGACATTAAAATTGATGGTTTAACACGTGAAGTCATTGAAGAAGCTCTAGAACAAGCGCGACAAGGTCGATTAGCGATAATGGATCACATGTTACAAACAATTGATCAACCACGTAAAGAATTAAGTGCTTATGCTCCTAAAGTGGAAATAATGCATATTAAACCTGATAAAATTAGAGACGTAATTGGACCAGGCGGTAAGAAAATTAATGAAATCATTGATGAAACTGGTGTTAAATTAGATATTGAACAAGATGGTACAATCTTCATAGGTGCAATTGATCAAGACATGATTAACCGTGCTCGTGAAATTATTGAAGATATCACACGTGAAGCGGAAGTAGGCCAAGTTTACAATGCAAAAGTTAAACGTATTGAAAAGTATGGTGCTTTTGTAGAATTGTTTGCCGGTAAAGATGCTTTATTACACATCTCTCAAATTTCAAAAGAACGTATTAATAAAGTAGAGGATGTATTAAGTATAGGCGATTCAATTGAAGTGAAAATAACTGAAATTGACAAACAAGGTCGCGTAAATGCTTCTCATAAAGCATTAGATGAAAATAAATAATAATTTTAAGGGAGTTGGACAGAAATAATATTTTCTCAAAATTTATTTCGTTGTCCTACCCCGTCAAAGATGACTAGGTTTGAAAAAAGCTTGATTCAAGCGCATTTTCAAATCAGTCAGCTACTGACAAAATGATAAAGTAGGCTGAGACATTTTATTGGCTCTACGTCAAATCG
>NZ_VUKI01000032.1:0-32977 GCF_008385775.1 Staphylococcus sp. GDX7P312P
GTCCAATTTATTATAGAGCCACAATTAGTTAATCACTTGCATTGTTTAATAATTAAAAAAACCTGCCACAGTCTCAACTCTGTGACAGGTAATACATAAGCGTGAACTCTATTATTGTTTTAAATAGGTTAAATTATTAGACTTATTTGTCTAAATTGTAGAATGATTTGATACCATCAAATTTAGCAGTTTCAAATAATTCATCTTCAATACGTAATAATTGATTGTATTTAGCAATACGGTCAGTTCTTGATAATGAACCAGTTTTAATTTGACCAGCATTAGTAGCTACTGCGATATCAGAGATTGTAGTATCTTCTGTTTCACCTGAACGGTGAGAAACTACTGCAGTGTATCCAGCTTTTTGAGCCATTTCGATTGCTTCGAAAGTTTCTGTTAAAGTACCAATTTGGTTAACTTTGATTAAGATTGAGTTACCAATACCTTGTTCAATACCTCTAGAAAGGATTTCAGTGTTAGTTACGAATAAATCGTCTCCTACTAATTGAACTTTATCACCAATACGATCAGTTAATTGTTTCCAACCGTCCCAGTCATTTTCATCCATACCATCTTCGATAGTGATGATTGGGTATTTACCAATTAATTCTTCTAAGTAGTCAACTTGTTCAGCTGCGCTACGTTTCGCACCATGTTCACCTTCGAATTTAGTGTAATCATAAACACCATTTTCGTAGAATTCAGATGATGCACAGTCGAATCCTAAGAATACATCTTCGCCAGGTTTGTAACCTGCTTTTTCGATAGCTTTAATGATTGTTTCTACAGCATCTTCAGTACCTTCAAATTTAGGAGCGAAACCACCTTCGTCACCTACTGCTGTTTCTAAACCACGTTCACTTAAGATTGATTTTAAGTTATGGAAGATTTCAGCACCCCAACGTAATGCTTCTTTGAATGATTCTGCACCTGTTGGTAAGATCATGAATTCTTGGAATGCGATTGGTGCGTCTGAGTGAGAACCACCATTAACGATGTTCATCATAGGAACTGGTAATTGTTTACCGTTGAATCCACCTAAATATTTGTATAAAGGTTGACCTAATAAGTCTGCTGCTGCACGTGCAACTGCGATAGATACACCTAAAATAGCGTTTGCACCTAATTTACCTTTGTTAGGTGTACCGTCTAATTGAATCATCATTTTATCAATAGATACTTGATCTAATACTGAAAATTCACCTTCAACGATTTCTGGTGCAATAATTTCGTTAACATTTTCAACAGCTTTAGTAACACCTTTACCGCTATAACGTGATTTATCTCCATCACGTAATTCAACTGCTTCGTGTTCACCTGTAGAAGCACCTGATGGCACTAATGCACGACCGAAAGCACCGCTTTCAGTTAATACTTCAACTTCAACTGTTGGGTTACCACGTGAGTCTAAGACTTCGCGAGCATAAACATCTGTAATAATTGGCATGTGAAAAATCTCCTTTAATTTAGATTCTAAAGCTATTATAGCTTGATTTAATCTTTAAATAAAATATTTATATCAGATAAGGACTGAATCCCTAAAGTTTCAAATATTGTATTAGGGATTACAATATTCTTACCATTTATAACTGGACTAATTTTTAATGTTTAATAAGTGATTCACCAGTCATGTCTGATGGTTGATCTACATTTAATAAATCTAATAGTGTTGGTGCTAAATCTCCTAGACGACCAGTTTCACGTAATGTAACGCCATCTTTAGTTACAATAACAGGAACCGGATTAGTCGTATGAGTAGTCATTGGTTGATCATCATCTGTTAATACTTGGTCAGAGTTACCATGGTCAGCTGTAATAATTGCATAACCATTCATGTCTAAGATTTTATCAACAACTTCACCTAAGCATTCATCCACTGCTTCAATTGCTTTGATAGTTGGTTCTAACATACCACTATGTCCAACCATATCAGGGTTAGCAAAGTTTAAGATAATTAAATCTAAATCACCTTTATCTAACTCTTCTAATAACGCATCTTTAACTTCATACGCACTCATTTCTGGTTTTAAATCGTAAGTCGCTACTTTTGGTGAATCGATTAAACGACGACGCTCACCTTCAAATTCTTCATTACGTCCACCACTCATGAAGTACGTTACGTGTGGATATTTTTCAGTTTCAGCAATACGTAATTGTTTTAAGTTATTATTTTGAGCAACTTCACCAATTGTATTTGTTAAATCCACTTTCTCGAAGACAACTTCAGCATCTATATTGTCATTATATTTAGTAAATGTTGCGTAGAATAAATCTTTAACTTGTTCTACTTTAAAGCCATCAAATGCTTTATTAGTAAATACTTCTGACAACTGAGCTGCTCTATCAGGGCGGAAGTTGAAGAAGATAACTGCATCTCCATCATTGATACCATTATTTTGACCTTCAACAATAAATGGCTCAACAAATTCATCTGTTAAATCATTAGCGTAGTTAGCTTCAACGCCTTCTTTTGCTGAAGCATAAGTAGGCCCTTCAAAGTTACGGATAGCATTATATGCTTTTTGTTCACGATCCCAACGTTTATCACGGTCCATAGCGTAATAACGGCCAGAAATAGATGCGAACTCACCTACACCTAATGATTTAAATTTAGCTTCTGTGTCTTCAATATATTTTAGTGCTGATTTTTGGTCTACGTCACGACCGTCTAAGAATGCATGTACATAAACTTTATCTAAACCTTTTTGTTTAGCAAGTTCTAACAATGCAAATAAATGTTGGTAATGACTGTGTACACCACCATCAGATAGTAATCCAAAGACATGTAATGCAGAATCATGCTCATTAACATGTTGCACGGCGTTATTTAACACATCATTCTCAAAGAAATCGCCATCTGCGATTGATTTATTGATACGTGTCAAACTTTGGTAAACAATACGTCCTGCACCAATGTTCATATGACCAACTTCTGAGTTACCCATTTGGCCTTCTGGAAGACCTACGTCTAAACCACTTGCTTCAATTTGTGTAGTTGGGTATTTGCTGTAATAGCGGTCAAAATTTGGTTTATGTGCTTGTTTTACAGCATTACCATGTTCACTTTCACGATTAGCGAAACCATCTAAAATGATTAAAGCTGTCGGTTGTTTAGCCATAATTATTTTGCACCTTCTAACAATTGTACGAAATCTTCAACTTTTAATGATGCGCCACCTACTAATGCACCATCAATGTCAGATTGAGCCATATATTCTTTAACGTTGTTAGGTTTAACACTACCACCGTATTGAATACGTGTTGAATCAGCAACATCTTGACTAGCCACTTTCGCTACTGTTTTACGCACGTGAGCACACATTTCATTAGCATCATCAGAAGTAGCTGATTTACCAGTACCGATTGCCCAAATTGGTTCGTATGCAATAACAACTTCTTTAAGTTGCTCTTCTGATAAACCTTCTAATGCTTTTTCAACTTGATTGCTAACGATTTCATTAGCTTTGCCATTTTCGCGTTCTTCATCAGTTTCACCAACACAAATAATTGGTGTCATGCCATGATTAAATACCGCATGTGCTTTTTTATTCACATCTTCATCTGTTTCATGGAATAATTCACGACGTTCTGAGTGTCCAATAACTACGTATTTAACACCTAAGTCAGCTAATGCCACTGGAGAAGTTTCTCCTGTGAATGCACCATTATCTTCAAAATAAGTGTTTTGAGCACCAATTTTTAATCCTTTTGCTTTGCCATCATTCACTAATGAAATTAATGCGTCTAATTGAATTGTTGGTGCACAAATTACTGATTCAACTTCTTTTTCATCAGGTAATGTTGGTAAATTATTAACGAAGTCTTTAGCTTCTTTAACTGTTTTGTTCATTTTCCAGTTACCAGCTATGATTGGTTTTCTCATTGATTACACTCCTATATATTTAAAATTGTAATTTTAGCATTAAATAATTTTTCAAGACGTAAAGTCTTATTCTTTATACATTTTCCCTTGAAAATGTTTAGAAAAACGTACACCTTTTATAAGGTGATTATTTATCATTAATTGCTTTAATTCCTGGTAATTCAATACCTTCAAGGTATTCTAATGATGCACCGCCACCAGTAGAAATGTGTGTGAAGTCATCTTCAAAACCTAAAGAAATTGCAGCAGCTGCTGAGTCACCACCACCGATAATTGTAGTAGCGTCTTTTAAGTTAGCAATGGCTTTACATACACCGATTGTACCTTGAGCAAAGTTACTAAATTCAAATACACCCATAGGTCCATTCCATACTACTGTATGTGCACCTTCTAATTCTTTAGAGAATAATTCAACAGTTTTAGGGCCAACGTCCATTGCTTCTTGATCAGAAGGGATGTTATCAATTGATACTTCAGTAATTTCAGCGTCATTTGAGAATTCTTTCGCAACTTTCGCATCTACTGGTAACACAATTTGATCTCCGTTACTTTCAAGTAATTCTTTAGCAAAGTCGATTTTGTCTTCTTCTAGTAAAGATAGACCAATTTCTTTGCCTTGTGCTTTTAAGAAAGTATACGCCATTCCACCACCAATAAGAATTTTATCAGCGATATTTACTAAGTTTTTAATAACACCAATTTTGTCAGATACTTTTGCGCCACCTAAAATTGCAACTACTGGTTTATGTGGGTCGTTAACAACACCACCGATGAATTTAATTTCTTTTTCCATTAAATAACCAGCCGCTGTTTCTAAATGAGTTGAAATACCAACGTTAGATGCATGTTCACGGTGAGCTGTACCGAAAGCATCATTTACAAATACATCGCCTAGTGATGCCCAATATTTACCTAATTCAGGATCATTTTTAGATTCTTTTTTACCATCTAAATCTTCGAAACGTGTATTTTCAACTAATAATACATCGCCTTCACTTAAGTTTTTGATAGCTGATTCTAATTTTTCACCACGTGTTTCAGGTACGAAAGTAACTTCTTTACCTAATTTTTCAGATAAAGCATCAGCAACAGGTTTTAATGTAAGACCTTCTTTATCACTTTCTTGTTTAACTTTTCCTAAGTGAGAAAATAGTACTAATTTACCACCTTGTTCGATGATATATTTAATTGTTGGTAAAGCCTGAACAATACGGTTATCATTTGTGATCTTACCGTCTTTTAAAGGTACATTGAAATCAGCACGTTCTAAAACAACTTTCCCTTTTAAATCTAAATCAGAAACAATTTTCTTTGCCATTATAATTTCCTCCTCTAAATAGGAATTACTAATATAAAAATAAGCGGAGAAGCGTTAGTGCTCCCCGCTTACTCATAAGCTAACTTATTTCAATAATTTGTACAAGTGTACTGTGAATAGTACATCCATACTGAGCACAAGTTTATTTAACTATGCTTCTAAATTATTTAGATAATTCTGCTAAATATTCTAAAGTACGAACTAATTGAGCAGTGTAAGACATTTCGTTGTCATACCAAGCTGCAACTTTAACTAATTGACGGTCACCAACAGACATTACACGAGTTTGAGTAGCATCGAATAATGAACCGTAAGTCATGCCAACTACGTCAGAAGAAACGATTTCGTCTTCAGTGTAACCGAATGATTCGTTTGAAGCGTTTTTCATTGCTTTGTTAACGTCTTCAACAGTAACGTCTTTTTCTAATACAACTGTCACTTCAGTTAATGAACCTGTAGCAACTGGTACACGTTGAGCACCACCGTCTAATTTACCATCGATTTCAGGAATAACTTTACCGATTGCTTTTGCAGCACCTGTTGAGTTAGGTACGATGTTTTGAGCTGCTGCACGTGCACGACGTTTGTCACCTTTTTTATGTGGACCGTCTTGAGTCATTTGGTCACCAGTGTATGCGTGAATAGTTGTCATTAAACCTTCAACTAAACCAAATTCATCACTTAATACTTTAGCAACTGGTGCTAATGAGTTAGTAGTACATGATGCACCTGAAACAACTGTTTCTGAACCATCTAAGTCATTGTGGTTAGTGTTGAATACGATTGTTTTTACATCACCTTTAGCTGGTGCAGAGATTAATACTTTTTTAGCACCTGCATTGATGTGTGCTTCTGCTTTTTCTTTATCTGTATAGAAACCAGTACATTCTAATACTACGTCGATATCTAAATCGCCCCAAGGTAATTTGCTTGCATCTGGTTCTTCGTATGATTTAACTTCTTTACCATTTACGCGGAAACCACCATCAACAACTTCAACTTCTCCTGTGAAACGACCTTGCATAGTGTCATATTTTAATAAATGAGCTAACATTTCGTCGTCTGTTAAGTCGTTTACTGCAACTACTTCAATACCTTCTACGTCTTGAATTCTTCTAAATGCTAAACGACCAATTCTACCAAAACCATTAATTGCTACTTTTACTGCCATTATAATGGCCTCCTTTAAAATGATATTTAAAAAGCTTTAAACTTTTTATTACTAATTTAATATTACCTTTGCTGCTGCTTCATCAGTAATTAAAACTGTATTTTTAGGTGCAATACTTAAGTAAGCTTTAATTGCTTCACCTTTAGATTGTCCACCTGCAACAGCGAATATAAAATCTTTGGTTTCTAAATCTTCAAGTTGTAGTCCTATTGTCTTTACTTTATAGACTACATTTCCTTGAGCGTCAAAATAGTAACCGAAAGCTTCTGCGACGGCTTGATGATGTTGAAGGCTTTCAATCACCTGTTCTGACGATTGTCTACGATACGCCATCTTCAGCGCATCACCAATACCGTGAATTGTTATATTTGCTTGTTTAATTTTATCTAATGTATGAACCACAGAGGGTTCCATCAGAAGTGTATTATACGTTGATTCACTTACATTATCTGGTACATAAAGTGTTGTATAATAACCACCTGTTTGTTGCGCCATGCTCGCTGAAATCGTGTTAGCTTGATAAATAACATTCTCACCAAGACCACCACGAGCTGGTACGAAAAATACATTAAATGGTAGAAGATGCATGGCTCGGCTTACATTTGCCATTGTTGAACCACCTGTTACTGAAACAATAGCGTCTTCATATAAGATACTTTCCAATAATTGGCCAGCTTGTCTTCCCATTTCAGATTTAACATTCTCTTGAGCATCTGCATCACCAGGTATAACGTGAACTTCTTTAATACCAAAAGTTGACTTAATTTGATCAGCTAATTGATTATCATCAGTATAAATATTGAAATATTCGTTAAGCTGATTCAAAACTGACTTGCCTTCTTCAGTGATTTCCATTCCAGTCGATTTGACTTGAATTAAATCTTGCTTTTTCAACATATCAGTTTCAGATCTTAAGACACGTTCGGTAATATCCATGTGCTCACTTAAACTTCTTCTACCTACTGGTTGATTATTTGAGATAGTAGTTAAGATAGAAAAGCGTCGATACATTTTATCAATTAAATCAGGTATCAGCTTCTGTTGAATTTTAATCAAGTCCTTCACTACTACCTTCCTCCTTTATATATAAAAGGTAACCAATAGCATAAACCTGGTTTGACTTATTGCGTCCCGCGTGGGACAAAATCTAACCTCTTTACACTTGCAATAGTACTATTGTGTTGTTGAAAATGCAAGAGAAAAACTCTAATATTTAAAATTATCTGTAAAATTCCCTAATTTAAGTAGTATTTCCCTTTTTATAAAGTGGCGCAAAGTTTAATTAAACCCTTATTTTATAGTATTACCCTTAAAGTTTAGAAATTATTCTTTTGCAAAATACTTTCTTGTTTAAACTATTTTAATTTACAATATAAGAAATTCATTTAAGGAGGATGAAGAAATGGCTCGAGAAAATGATAATAATGTAGAAGTCATTGACCCTGAAGATCGTAGATATAAAGATGATAACTATTTTAATGGTAATGATCATAATGAAAGTAACAACTATTCAATAAGATATCATTATGGTTGTGGTTGTCCATTTGGTTGCCTTTCTTCACTAATCATTTCTATTTTGCTTTCAATTATTTTTACCTTTTTACTCAATTGGATGTTTTAAAAAAGTAAAAAGTGAGACTTGAAACATGACTGTTTCAAAATCTCACTTTGATAACTACTAACTATATTATTCATTACTATTTGATGATTCTTGGCTTGACTGACTTTGACTAGACGTAGCACTTCGTTGTGAAGTTTGTCTTGAGGTTGATTGCTGCGTAGACGACTGAGTTGTTGATCGTTGTTGAGTCTGTGGTGATTGTTGGGTCTGTGGTGATTGTTGCGTTCTAGTTTGATTGCTTGTCTGGTTACTATTAGACTTATCCGTATTTGACTCACTAGAATTATTATCACTACTATTATTACTGTTACTTTCTTGAGTTGCTTGTTCTTTAGTGCGAGCTTCTTCTGTTGTAGCTTCTTCTTTAGTTGTTTTCTCTTGTGTTTTTTCTTCCTTAGTCTGTGCTTCTTTGGTTCTTTGTTTCTCTTCCGTTGATGGTTGTTGTTTAGTTCTTTGCTGAGTTGAAGGTGTTGCTTGTTGTGTCTGACGTTGTTGGGTTTGAGCTGTTTGCTGCGTAACATTCTCTTGAGTCACATTCGAACTATCTTCACTTGTTTTTTTATCTTTATCTGACTTATCCTTCTTGTCTTTATCTTCTTTGTCTTTTTTATCATTTTTATCTTTGTGCTCTTCAGTTGATTGATTGTTTAAGCGTTCACTTGAACGATTTGAATGATCTACAAATGCAAAAATCGCAAATGCTAATCCGCTTAATAATAATAAAACGATAATCGTACTAATAAGTTTCGAAATGCCACTCATTTTTTTCTTTTCCGGTTCACCAAAGTCATCTCTATTTCTATTGTTCTTAGACATAAGTTACCTCACTTTAATATATTAAAATTGTCTAGTCCCCTAAATGTAGCATATAATTTTACAGTAATTCGCACGGAAATGAAATAAAAAGGTTTAAGACATTAATTATAATGATACATAATCACTTATATATGATAACATCATAAGTAATTACAAACATCAATTATGCAAATTTAATTTTATTAAAATGTGAAAGTGTGAGTCATAATGAAAAAATTTGTTTCTGAAGATATATTTGAAGATGAAAATGTCCCTAAACATAATCTAAAATCTATGATGTTGAATAATGATGATTATGATGACAGTCATACATCTCAGTTTGACTTTATATTTTTATCAGTCATTTTCATTCCTCTAATCATATTATTCTTAATCTTTATTCATTAGTACTATAATAGATATACAAAGAGCCCACACGATTCTCGCATGGGCTTCTACTAAAGGGAGTCAAAATTGACCTTCGTTTATTTTGTGTAGTCTATGGGGTATACTCAATTTACTCAAAGATATTGAAATCTACTATAGCGAAGGTACAAATTAATTATAACTTAACTTTAGATAATTTAAATCCTGTTTACAGCTTAGTAAATGACATATTATTGACTAATCATTGTACATTTTTTGAACAAGAAAAGTTCAATGTTGATAATAGAAAGGCTATCTTAATACTATAAATTAATAGAGGTGTAAATATGAAGCAATTCTTAATAACTGGCGGAACTGGAATGGTAGGCAGTCAATTAGTAAATGAATTAAAGAATCGCGATGTACATATTACAATACTAACTCGTAGTGATAAGCAAAGTGATGATCCAAAGATTTCTTATGTTAATTGGTCAAAAGACGGTTGGATGTCCCAAGTTCCAGATATAGATGTTGTAATTAATTTGGCTGGTGCAACTTTAAATAAACGCTGGACACCATCATATAAACAATTGATTATGACTAGTCGTATTCAGTCAACTCAAGCACTTGTTGATTTATTTAGCGAACGAGAACATAAACCTGAAGTGCTTTTTAATGCTAGTGCAATGGGTTATTATCCACCTAGTTTATATCATACGTATACAGAGAAATATCAAACACATCCGTTTGATTTTCTATCTGAAGTGGTTTATCAGTGGGAACGTTTTGCTAAACGCTTTGAGTCATTTGGTACGCGAGTAGTACTTGGCAGATTCAGCATGATTTTATCTGATGATGGAGGCGCCCTACAGACGATGAAGCTTCCTTATAAATTCTTCGTAGGTGGTAAATTAGGATCTGGATTCCAATGGTATTCATGGATTCACATTAATGACTTAGTGCGCGCAATTCTATTCACAATCGATAATCCTAAAGCAAAAGGTCCATTCAATATGGCTGCACCAATTGCTGAACGCCAAAATTTATTTGGGTACACACTTGCGCGTGTCATGCATCGCCCTCATGAAACATGGGTGCCATCATTCCTAATGCGATTAGCACTTGGTGAAATGTCTACGGTTGTTTTAGATACGCAAAAGGTATTACCAAATAAACTGGATGCGCTCGGTTTTACGTTTAACTATCCTAACCTAAAAATTGCTTTCGAAGATTTAATAGATGCATAATAATTTAATTGGAGTTTTGAAAATGAATGACGAGAAATTAACTTATATTCTACTTATCATCGCAAGTCTATTTCTTATACTCAATGGTGTTTTCGCTTTCGAACATAATTTAGTAATTATTTTAATGTCCATATTCTTCATTTTAATAGGCATTATTTTACTTATTATATCTATTCGACTGTTCCTAAAACGTTCTTCAAACAATTAAAATAGTCATAAAAAAACGAGGCTGGGACAAAATAAAATGTCTCAGCCTACTTTATCATTTTGTCAGTAGCTGACTGATTTGAAAATGCGCTTGAATCAAGCTTTTTTCAAACCTAGTCATCCTTGCCGGGGTAGGACAACGGAATAAATTTTGAGAAAATATTATTTCTGTCCTACTCCCATTTGTATGCCATGGTTAAATTTGATTATTTATCTTCTGGTTGCATAACATTATCAATTAAACCATATTCTTTAGCTTCGTCAGCAGTTAAGAAGTTATCACGATCAGTATCTTTTTGAATTTTTTCAATACTTTGACCTGTACGTTCAGCTAAAATTTTATTTAATTTTTCACGTGTTTTTAAAATGTGGTTAGCAGCAATTTCGATTTCAGTTGCTTGTCCTTGTGCACCACCTAATGGTTGGTGAATCATAACTTCAGCGTTTGGTAATGCAAAGCGTTTACCTTTTGCGCCAGCTGCTAATAGGAATGAACCCATTGATGCAGCCATACCGATACAAATTGTTTGTACATCTGGTTTAATATGTTGAATCGTATCATAAATTGCAAATCCAGCCGTAACACTACCACCTGGAGAATTAATATATAGATAGATGTCTTTCTCAGAGTCTTGAGCTTGTAAGAATAATAATTGTGATACAATTGAATTTGCTACATTATCATCAATTGCAGAACCTAGCATAATAATACGGTCTTTCAATAAACGTGAATAAATATCGTATGCGCGTTCACCGCGATTTGTTGTTTCAATTACTGTAGGAATTAAATTCATTTATATTTCCTCCTTGTGATTAACTGTTAATTAGTATTTTACATCAAAAGTCAAAAATGGTCAAAATTTAAACTCATCGAGCACTAAGAAAAGTTGACCTTATTTTAATAGATTTTGTACACTATAAACATACATTCAGATTGTACTTTTAAAATAACAATTAGTACAGAAATTTGTCTTTATCATTTAATATCTCCTCGTAGTGTAACGGATAGCACGTAAGATTCCGGTTCTTAAGATAGAGGTTCGACTCCTCTCGAGGGGGCTAATAGCTTTAATTATGCACATTTTAATTTCAAGAATTGGAGTGGGACAGAATTCTTTTTAAATTCGTAGTCCCACTCCCAACTTGCTTTGCTTGTAGAATTTCTTAGTGAAATCCTCTTTGTTGGGGCCCCGCCCGCAAGGATGACTAGAACTGAGAAAAGCTTGATTAAAGCGCCTTCTTAGTTCAGTCAGCTACTGCGAATTTGCAAAATAGCATCATCATATTATTTATGTCCCAGGCTCGTTCTTTTTTATTTGTCTTTTAATAGAAAACCAAAGAAAACTAAATTTCAGGGGCTTTTCAAAGATCCAAGTCCCTAGTTCTAAAAAAAGAACTCGCCAATCCATGACGAGTTTATACTTATAATTCTATTTTTTCACCACTTCGAATTTTGTCTGCAAGTTCATTTAACTTTCTTAAACGGTGGTTGACTCCAGATTTAGATATCGGACCAGTCGATATCATTTCTCCTAGTTCTTTTAAAGAGATTTCTTGATGCTCAACTCGAAGTTTAGCAATCTCTCTTAAGCGATCAGGCAAATTATCTAATCCGATTTCCTGATCAATTAACTGGATACTTTCTACTTGTTTCATAGCGGCACTTACAGTCTTATTAAGGTTTGCAGTTTCACAATTTACTAAACGATTCACTGAATTTCTCATATCTCTAACAATTCGCACATCTTCAAACTTCAATAATGCTTGGTATCCACCTATTAAACTTAGAAAATCAGAAATTTTTTCAGCTTCTTTTAAATAAGCAATGCTTCCTTTTTTTCGTTCTAAATGTTTAGCATTTAATCCATAACTATTCATTAATTTAGTTAAACCTTCAGAATGATTCTCATATTGAGAAAATATTTCTAAATGATAGGATGATGTCTCTGGATTATTTACAGATCCTCCAGCTAAAAATGCGCCTCTTAAATAACTTCTACGCATTTCATCATCTTTAATCATGCTAGCATCAATATCGTGAACAAAAATACCATTCTTTAATATACCAAGTTCATCTAGAATTTCTTTAGCTCGCACTTTTGTACGACAAATATAAATATTATTTTTCTTTAATTTCATTTTTTTACGAACTAGAATTTCCACTTCTACATTAAATATGCGTTTAATTAATGAATAAATTCTTCTAGCGGTCGTAGCATTCTCTGTTTGAACATTAATTACGAATTGTTGATTAGATAGGCTAAGTGCACCGTTCATACGAATTAATGCGCTAAGCTCTGCTTTGGCATTGCTTTCATCAACATCAATGCGTGTTAATTCATTCTTCATATTTGATGCAAAACTCATCACATTTCCCCCTCTAATCAATTTTATATATACATGTAACTAACATCCTATATAGTTGCACTATATTACACGAATACATTAATAAACATACGCCCTATATCATACCATAGTTATACAGATGATTAGAAGTGTTATTTTTTAGGTCTAAATTGAATCGTACTTGTCATTTCAAGTGCTAAATCATAGATCAATCTTGCTAAAACTTTAGTATTGTGACGTACTAAATGATCATCTAATATTTCGACTAAATTAGATGACGTAATCATTCTAATATTATGATCTGTAATTTTATGTTCATCCATAACAACCGGTTTAGCATTACGCTCTTTATAACGTTCTAACACTTTATCATCGTATTTATCATTACTGCAGATGACATAATCAATAAAATCACTTCCAGCATGTTTATGTATCGCTTGAATATGGTCCATAACATCGTAATCTGATGTTTCTCCCGGTTGAGTCATAACATTAGATATGTATAATTTAGGTGCTTTAGAACGTAAAATAGCTTCTGACATACCTTTAACACATAAATTCGAAATAACACTTGTGTATAGTGAGCCAGGTCCGAGCACGATTAAATCTGCATCTTCTAATGCGTCAATTGCTTCTTCCATAGGCTCAACATTTTCAGGTTCTAAAAAAACACGATCAATACGTTTGTTTTTCTTTGGTATTTGAGATTCTCCTCGTACAATTTCTCCGTCTTCTAACATTGCGTTTAGCATAACATTAGTATTCGTTGAAGGAATCACTTTACCTTTAATATTTAAAATCTTACTTAATTCTTTAACTGCATGACCGAAGTCATTCTTTATATTTGTTAAGGCTGCTAGTAATAAATTACCTAGTGAGTGTCCTTCGATTTGATTTTCTTTAAATCGATATTGAAATAATTCTTCTATGACTGGTTCAGCATCGCTTAGTGCTGCGATAACATTTCTAATATCACCTGGAGCAGGTATATCCATCTCACTACGTATTTTACCAGTACTGCCACCATCATCAGCTACAGTAACGATGGCCGTTATATCAATGGGGTACTCTCTCAGCCCCCTCGCCAATACTGATAGGCCTGTTCCACCGCCTATGAGTACAATCTTTAATTGTTTCATTTTCTCACGCCACTTTCGATATGTGCATCTCTGTGATGAACATAGACATTATAATCAAATATTTCTGTTAATTCTTCACCAATGCGTTTAGCTAACGCAACAGAGCGATGTTGACCTCCTGTACAACCTATTGCAATTACTAATTGTGATTTACCCTCTTTTTTATAACCTGGTATCATAAATTTCAGTAAATCCATTAATTTTTCGAAAAATATTTCAGTTTCTTTCCACTTCATAACATAATGGTAAACTGGTTCATCTTCTCCTGTCATCGGTCTTAAGTCTTCAACATAATAAGGATTTGGGAGGAAACGAACATCAAATACTAAATCTGCGTCTTTTTGTATACCATGTTTAAAACCGAAACTTGATACATTGATACTAAAGGATTTAAAATTCTCATCTTCAAATTTTTCTTTCACTCTAGCTTTAAGTTCTTTCGTCGTCAATTGAGTTGTATCTACAATATAATTAGCGATTGTACGAATATTGCTAAGCAATTGCTTTTCTTCTAAGATTGAATCCATCAAAGACATTTGTCCATTTTCATTTAATGGGTGAGCTCGTCTAGATTCTTTGTATCTAGAAATTAGTTTTTCTGTTTCCGCTTCTAAAAACATGACATCTACAATTACATCGTTCCTACTTTTGATTGCATCAATTTCTTCTACTAATGATTTAAATAATTCTTTACCTCTTAAATCTATAGCAATAGCTACTTTTTGCAAAGAAGGATTACCTTGTTCCATTAATTCTACAAATTTAGGGAGTAAAATAGGTGGTAGATTATCAACACAGAAGTAACCAATATCTTCTAAACATTGTATAACCACTGATTTACCCGCACCGGATAGACCTGTTACTACTAATAGTTCACTTTTACTCATTTCATTTTCTTTATGGTTCGTCATTTTGACACCGCCTAGTTAATCTTTTTAATGTATACATACGTTTTAGAATATCGTTAATTTACTTTCATAATATCATATGAGCTACTTATCGTAACTATTATTGCGATATCTGAATCTAATTTTGAATTAAAGAAAAAAGGCTAGAATTCATGCTTTAATCACTATATGATGTGATTGCATGCTCTAGCCTAATCTTATTTATGCTTCTTGCTTATCTTTTAATTCTTCAATGTAATCAATAGCACTTTGTGCTGCTATACTACCATCACCCGTAGCTGTTACAATTTGACGTAAACCTTTATCTCTAACATCACCAGCCGCAAATATACCTGGCACTTTTGTACTCATATTATCTTCAGTTACAATATAGCCCATATCATTCGTAATTCCTAGATTCACAAATGGTGCTGTTAATGGTTTCATACCAATGTAGATGAACACCCCATCTGCATCTAAAGTTTGTTCAGAGGCATCTTTGGTAGAAACAAGTGTTACAGAACCTACTTTTCCATCTTTTTCATTAATCGATTTTAAAGTATGACTCCATATAAAATCGATTTTGTCATTTTTAAACGCACGATCTTGCAAGATTTTTTGTGCTCTTAATTCATCTCTTCTGTGTACAATTGTAACTTTATCTGCGAATTTAGTTAGGAATGCACCTTCTTCAACGGCAGAATCCCCGCCACCTATTACAAATAAGTTTTTATTTTTGAAGAATGCACCATCACATACTGCACAATAACTTACACCGCGTCCACCTAGTTCTTGTTCACCAGGGACACCAATTTTTTTATATTCAGCACCAGTTGAAATAATTACCGCACGAGCTGTTATCTCTTTATTACCTAAATTAATTTCTTTATAGTCACCTTTATCTTCAATAGATTTAATATCTCCATATTGATATTCAGCACCGAATTTTTTAGCGTGTTCGAACATTTTAGTTGATAAATCTGGACCAGTAATCATTTCGAATCCTGGGAAGTTCTCTACTTCCTCTGTATTTGCCATTTGTCCACCAGGCATGCCTCGTTCAATCATTACTGTGCTTAAATTTGCACGTGATGCATAAACTGCCGCAGTCATACCGGCTGGTCCAGCACCGATAATTGCAACATCATAATTTACTTCAGTCATTTTTATGCCTCCTACGTTTTTAATATCATGCGCATTATATATTAATATTTGAAATCTTTAAATTTATATGCTCAACAATTGATCAATTGCGTTATCTAACTTATAACGTGATATATTAAACAATTCCATAATTTTCTTTTTAGTCATATGGCTATGATAATAACGATGATATAGATAAGCATGTGCAGCTACATATCTGTCAACTTCACTAAAATCAACATCGTTCGCAATTAACCCTTCACCTTTATCAATCCAACTTATAAATAATTCCGTATCTTTCTGTATGTCGTCCATTTCATATAAAATAACTAAACCTTTGTGAATGAAATCTAATTTATTTAAATGCAGTCCCTGTACTAAATAAGTAAGGTAAAGTTTTTCATAGTCATTCATTGTTTCTAAAATAGACCAAATCTCTTGAGTCATTAATATTTCTTTACCATTTAATTGATTTAATAAAAACACACCATAAAGTCTATAATGGCTATCATCATCTAATAGCAGTGGTAATATTTTTTGATCAAATGTTTGTTTACTCTCTTCAAGTACCCAAGGTGCGTAGCCCACATCAACTTTAGAAATTTGCAGTAACTTCTCCCAAAATACTTTACTCTGTTCTTTATTTCCGAGGTAATAATAATTAAAGCTCAATGCATTAAACATTTGAATTGAGGCAAATTTACCTTTTTTATAAAGTGGTAATAATATTTGTTGAGATGCATCGTACTGTTTTAAATAGCTTAGTACTATGCCTAATTTAAAACTTTCATCATCATTCATTGGTACTACTTTACTTAATATTTTAAGATATTTGTGATACTTATCTTTTTCATTCGTATTGTAAAGTAGCAATGTATAGTGACATAGTGCATGTACATCTGAATTATCTTCTGCCAATAACGCTTCAAATATATCTTTAGCAATATCATATTCACTTAAATACAAATAGCACATTGCTAATAAGTTGCGAATGACTCTATGTTCTTGAATTTTCTCATCTTGATTCAAAATATATTTACGTGCATCTTGCAATCTTCCTTGAGAAAATAAATATTGGAATAGTAATTGCGTTGAGAAAAGTTGTGCTTCGAGCTGAATTTTATCTTCACTCATATAAGACACTTCGAATGTTTTTTCTAATTCTTCTCTAAAATCAGTATCATCAGTTAAAATCACATAATTAATACCAAACAAGAAGGCCTTGTTTGGCTCATTAAGGTCAATGTTTAATTGACTAAGTTGATAGAAACTGTCGGCAACATGATTACCTTCAATAATGCTGTCATAAAACAAATGCTCAGCTCGTCTACCTAAATTAAGTTTATTTAAGCAATAAGCATACTTTAATTTAATATCAAAATCTTGTGGTGACAAATCAAGCACTTTTTTATAGTATTCTACTGCCTTATTAAAATTTTGCATTCTATATTTTTGATCAGCCATTTTACGATAAAATGGTTCATCAAATTTCATCGAGATAATTTTGTCATTGTTTTGCGCCATTCTTTGTCACCTCTCTTTATTTATGATGTATTTGCATAGGATTGCCATATGCAATGGCATAATCTGGTATATCTTTTGATACAACTGTTCCAGCTTTAACGACTACATGATTACCAATATGTACACCTGGTAGAATGGTCGAATTTGCACCAATTAATGTATGGTCACCAATGTACACTGGGCCATAGCGATATTCATCCACTAATACTTCGTGCGTTAATATTGTTGTATTATAACCAATTACAGAATTATTGCCAATTGTAATGAGTTGCGGATAAAAGATGTCAAGCATTACTTTATAGGCAATAGCAGTATGTTGTCCAATGGTCATGTTCAATAGATTAATATATATCCAACGTTTCCATTTTAAATTTGGTATAAAACGACATAATTCAATAAGCAATGTATTGGTAAATACTTTAGGAAAACGTACTAAACTATAAATCCGCCATAGCGGATTAATCTTATGATGGTCTTCTTTAGTTAACCGTCTCATGATTTCACTTTCGCCTTAGAGCTATTCCAAGTTAACGGACCTGCTTCTTTGTACAATGGTGGCTGGTATTTAATGCGACGATAAATTAAAATAACCAAACCAATTATGATTAAAATAACTGATACCAATTGCGCTACTCTAATATGACTTGTTAGCATTAAACTATCCGTTCTTAACCCCTCTACAAAGAAACGTCCAATTGAATACCATATTAAATACAGTGTGAATGTTTCACCTACGCGAAGATGCTTTCTAATTGTAATTAAAATGATGAATCCGAGTATATCCCATATAGATTCATATAAGAATGTTGGATGGTAGTATATCCCTTCAATATACATATTACGAATAATAAACTCTGGAATATGTAAATTTTCTAAAAAGGTTCTTGAGACTGGACCCCCATGAGCTTCATGATTCATAAAGTTACCCCAACGTCCAATACCTTGAGCTAAAATAATGCTTGGTGCCACAATGTCACCAATTTGAAATGGATTTAAATTTTTAATTTTACATACAATAATACCAGTGATAAATCCACCTAAAAGACCACCATGTATTGCAATACCGCCATGCCATATCATTGGAATTTCAATAGGGTTTTGGGCGTAATATGGCCATTGAAAAATCACGAAATAAATACGTGCAGTGATGAACCCAAAGATGGCACTGTAAAAGATGACGTCAACAAGCGTATCTTTATGTAAACCAACATATTTCAAGCTTTCTTGAGCTATGAAATAACCAATAAGGATTCCTAACGCAATAATGATACCGTACCATTTTATTGAAAGTGGACCTATGCTAAATGCAGTAGGATCAATATAATTCAGATTAAAAAGCATGTTCTAGTTCTCCTTGCTTTGATGACCTTTTTTTAAGATTTCTTCATTTAAACGTTGATTAAATTCTTCAGCTGTATTAATCCCCATTATATTTAAACGATAATTCATTGCTGCGACTTCTATAATGACTGCAACATTTCGTCCTGGTCTTACAGGAATTGTTTTTTTGGTGATTTCTGTATCAAGAATTTGTAATGTTTCTTCATTCAATCCAACTCGGTCATACAGTTTATCTTTATCCCAATTTTCAAGGTTAATGTTAAGACGAATTTGTTTTTGTGTGAGGATTGACCCCGCTCCAAATAATGTCATGACATTGATGATACCGAGACCCCTAATTTCTAGTAAGTGCTCAATTAATTTAGGTGGTGTCCCTATTAATTCATCTTTAGTTATTTCACGAATTTCTACGTTATCATCAGCTACGAGTCGATGACCTCGTTTCACTAATTCAAGTGCAGTCTCACTCTTACCTATACCAGAATCTCCAGTGATTAACACACCCACACCATAAACATCGACTAACACACCATGTAATGATGTTGTCTTAGCTAATTCATGTTCAAGGAATGTCGTTAATCGACTCATTAAACTTGTAGTTGCATCCTTTGATACGATGAGTGGTGTATCCATTTCTTGAGCGGCATCAATCAGCTCTTGCGGAGGTTCTAATCCTCTTGTCACAATAATTGCAGGTGTTTCAGGACGACATAATTTTCTCATACGCCCATGACGTTCCTCGTCTGGTAACAAATTATAAAACGATAATTCTGTAGTACCTAGTAATTGAATTCGGTCTGCAGCATAGTGTGAAAAATATCCAGCCATTTCTAGACCTGGTCTAGAAATATCCGTATTTTTAATAGGTTTATGTAATCCTTTTTCACCTGTAAACAATTCTAATTTAAGTAATTTGACTAATTTCTCTGTCGTTAACATGAGTTCACCTCAAAATTTTCACTTGAATTCATTCACCTATTATCATATCAAAAATAAAGACAAGATTAATATAAAAAAGAAGAAATCCTAATATATTTGTTTCATATACACCTTAGATTGCTTTTAAATGATTAAGGGAGCAACATATAGTTTGTATTGGATTACTTAACCTCACTTATTGAATTTCTTATTACAATTCCCTTTGTTAGGTTTGATGTTTAGTTATTAAAAAAAACTGAGAAAAGCTCGATATGAGTGTCTTCTCAGTTAAGTCATTTTATGCGAGATGCCTATGATCCCTTAAATTACTATTAATTTCCATTATCTATAATTTAATTTATTCTACTTTATCTCGTTCAAGTACCGTTTTTAAATATTTACCTGTGTATGATGATTCTACATTTGCAATCTCTTCTGGTGTACCAGTAGCAACTAGTGTACCACCACCATCGCCACCTTCAGGTCCTAGATCAATAATATGATCTGCTGTTTTAATGACATCTAAATTATGTTCAATAATCACAACTGTGTCACCGTTTTCGACTAGACGATTAAGCACTTTTAGCAAACGACTAATATCATCGACGTGCAAACCGGTTGTAGGTTCATCAAGAATATAGATGGAACGACCAGTTGAACGTTTATGCAATTCAGATGCTAATTTAACACGTTGTGCTTCTCCTCCTGATAGTGTTGTAGCTTGTTGTCCAAGCGTGATGTAACCTAAACCAACATCTACAAGTGTTTGTAATTTACGATGTATTTTAGGAATGTTTTCAAAGAAATACGTTGCTTCTTCTACTGTCATTTCAAGCACTTCAGCAATATTCTTACCTTTATAAGTAACTTCTAATGTTTCACGGTTATAGCGTTTTCCATCACAAACTTCGCATGGAACATACACATCAGGTAAAAAGTGCATTTCAATTTTAATAATGCCATCACCTTTACAAGCTTCACAACGTCCACCTTTAACATTAAAGCTAAAGCGTCCTTTTTGATAACCACGAATTTTCGCTTCATTAGTTTGAGCAAATACATCACGTATATCATCAAATACGCCAGTATAAGTGGCTGGATTAGAACGTGGTGTTCTACCGATAGGAGATTGGTCAATATCAATAATTTTATCTAGTTGATCAATACCTTCAATGCTATCAAAGGCACCCGGTTTAACTTTAGATTTATTTATTTTTTGAGCTAATGATTTATATAATACTTCATTAACTAGTGAACTTTTACCTGAACCAGACACACCTGTTACAACTGTCATTACAGACAATGGAATATCTACATCTACACCTTTTAAGTTATTACTTCGTGCACCTTTGATACTAATTTTGCGATCAGTTACTTCTCGACGATGTTCAGGAACGTCAATACGTTTCTTACCACTTAAATATTGTCCTGTTAAAGATTTCTTATCTTTCATGACTTTACTTGGAGTGCCACTAGAGACGATTTCACCACCATGATTACCTGCACCAGGACCGACATCTACGAGATAATCAGCTGCTCGCATAGTGTCATCATCATGTTCAACAACAATAAGTGTATTGCCCAAATCCCGCATTTCTTTTAATGTACTTATCAGACGATCATTATCACGTTGGTGTAAACCAATAGAGGGTTCGTCAAGCACATAAAGCACCCCTGTTAAGCGTGAACCGATTTGTGTCGCTAATCGAATACGTTGTGCTTCACCACCCGAAAGAGTGCCTGACGCACGATTAAGTGTTAAATATTCTAATCCAACATTATTTAGAAATGACAATCTTGAAATGATTTCTTTTAAAATTTGATTTGCAATAGCTCTATCTTGTTCTGAAAGCTCAATATTTTCATAATAATTTAGTGCATTCTTGATAGAATATTCGACAACTTCTCCAATATTATATCCACCAACGTAAACAGATAGCGCTTCTTTACTTAAACGTTTACCGTGACAAGTTTCGCAAGGCAGTTCAGTCATGTATTTACTCATTACTTCACGTGTATATTCCGATGGTGATTCATGATAACGACGGTCAATGTTGGCAACAACACCCTCGAATTTCATTCTTCTATGACGTGTCCCACCGTTACGACTGTGGAAAGAGAAATCAATTTCTTTATCACCTGAACCATTCATTAATATGTTTTTCTGTCTCTCAGTCAACTTTTTATATGGCTTATCCATATTAATTTTATATACTTCGCATACGCGTTTTAATAAAGTTGGGTAAAAATCTGAGCTCGTAGGTTCCCATGGTTCAATCGCACCTTCATTTAGAGTCTTATTAGGGTCTGGAACTACCAAATCAAGATCGACTGTTAATCTTTGGCCTAAACCATCACAAGTTGGACAAGCACCAAACGGGCTATTGAAACTAAACATTCTAGGTTCTAATTCACCAATAGAGAACCCGCAAATTGGACAAGCGTGATTCTCAGAAAATTTAAGGTCCTCTCCATCAATTACATCGACAGTAATATTGCCATCAGCTAATTCTAAACCTGTCTCAATTGAATCTGCTAAACGTGTTTCAATACCATCTTTAACTACCAAACGGTCTACGACTACCTCGATAGTATGGTTTTTATTTTTATCTAATTCAGGAACCTCATTGACATCGACAATATCGCCGTCAACTCTAAGACGTACATAGCCTTTTTTACCAATATCTGCGATAAGTTTCTCATGACTACCTTTTCTATGAGAAACAACTGGAGCTAAAATTTGAATTTTAGTGCGTTCTTCAAGTTCTAAAATGCGATCAACCATTTGTTGCACAGTTTGAGATTCAATTTCAATATTATGATTAGGACAATATGGCTTGCCTATTCGTGCGTATAACAAACGAATATAATCATAAATCTCCGTTACCGTTGCTACTGTTGAGCGAGGATTTTTACTTGTCGTCTTTTGGTCAATTGAAATAGCTGGTGATAATCCCTCTATCGTATCGACATCTGGTTTATCCATTTGCCCCAAAAATTGACGCGCATATGCACTTAATGATTCTACATAACGTCTTTGCCCTTCAGCATAAATCGTATCGAATGCTAAAGACGATTTACCTGACCCAGATAACCCTGTCATAACAATTAATTTATTTTTTGGAAGTTCAATGTCTACGTCTTTTAAGTTATGTGCACGTGCACCCTTTACTATAATACTTGGTCCCTTCATTTAACTGTCACCCTTCTGCTTTTAATTCAAATAACATATCTCTTAATTCTGTTGCTTTTTCAAAGTCTAAATCTTTAGCTGCTTTTTTCATTTCTTTTTCTATATTTTCAATTGTTTTTTGTCTTTCTTTTTTAGTCATTTTCTTAGGTAATTCGGTTTGTTGTTTTTCATTTGTTTCATCATTATCAACCGTAGCACTAATAACATCATGAATTTTCTTATTAATTGTTTTAGGTGTGATTCCATATTTTTCATTATGTGCCATTTGTATATCACGACGTCTTTGCGTTTCATCAAGCGCATATTGCATTGAATCGGTGATTTTATCAGCATACATAATCACTTCACCTTTTTCATTTCGTGCAGCACGACCTATCGTTTGGATTAATGAGCGGTTTGAGCGTAAGAAACCTTCTTTGTCTGCATCTAAAATAACAACTAATGAAACTTCCGGTATATCAATTCCCTCTCTCAATAGATTGATACCGACAACAACATCATACGTTCCCATTCTTAAGTCACGAATAATTTCAATACGTTCTAACGTTTTAATCTCTGAGTGTAGGTAATTTACTTTAATACCCGCTTCTTTCATGTATGTCGTTAAATCCTCACTCATTTTTTTAGTTAATGTTGTGACTAAGACACGTTCATCTCTATCAATACGTTCTTGAATTTCACTAAGTAAATCATCAATTTGATTTTTAGTTGGTCGAACATCAATTTTAGGATCTAAAAGACCAGTAGGACGAATAATTTGTTCAATCATTTCATCGGTATGTTCAATCTCATAAGGTCCTGGTGTAGCTGATACATATACCAATTGATTCGTTTTTTGTTCAAACTCCTCAAATTTTAATGGTCGGTTATCCATCGCACTAGGTAATCGGAAACCATGATCTACTAACACTTGCTTACGCGCACGGTCACCGTTAAACATTCCTCTTATTTGTGGCAATGTAACGTGAGACTCATCGATCATTACTAACCAGTCATCACCGAAATAATCTAGTAACGTATAAGGTGTTGAACCTAAAGGTCTTAACGTTAGATGTACAGAATAGTTCTCGATACCCGAACAGAATCCCATTTCCCTCATCATTTCTAAATCATAATTTGTACGTTGCTCTAGACGTTGTGCTTCTAATAGCTTATTCTCATCTTTTAATTCTTTTAATCGTTCTTCTAATTCCTTCTCAATACGTTCTATGGCAACTTTCATTTTTTCTTCACGTGTTACGAAGTGAGACGCCGGGAAAATCGCGAAATGTTCACGTTCGCGAATGACTTCTCCCGTTAAATAATTAACTTCTCGAATCCGATCAATTTCATCGCCAAAAAATTCAACGCGAATACACATTTCTTCACGTGAAGCTGGGAAAATTTCCACCACGTCGCCACGTACTCTAAATGTACCACGTTGGAAATCAATATCATTTCTAGAATATTGTACGTCTACGAGTTTACGAAGCAGTTCACTGCGATCCATTTCCATACCAACTCGAACACTTACTACTAAATCTTTATATTCTTCCGGATTACCTAAACCATAGATACAGCTGACACTGGCTATGATAATGACATCATCACGTTCAAATAATGCACTTGTGGCAGAATGTCGTAGTTGGTCAATTTCGTCATTAATTGAGGCATCTTTCTCAATAAACGTGTCTGTAGAAGGTACATAGGCTTCTGGTTGATAGTAATCATAATAACTAACAAAGTATTCTACTCTATTTTCTGGAAAGAATTCCTTAAACTCACTATAAAGTTGTCCCGCTAATGTTTTATTATGTGCAATGATGAGCGTTGGTTTTCCCACTTCTTTAATAACATTACTCATTGTAAATGTCTTACCTGTACCAGTGGCACCTAAAAGCGTTTGGTGACGCTTTCCTTCTTTAACACCTTTAACTATTTTCTCTATTGCTTGCGGTTGGTCCCCTTGTGGATCAAACTCAGAATTCAATTTAAACGGGTAATGTTCCACCATTCTGATAAGCGCCTCCTTGAATTAAGCATTCTTAATTATTTATTTAAAGTTTGATGTAAATAAATGATGTATGAAAATTTAACAATGATTTGTTTTAAATTGTATCTTTATTCTTAATAAAAATTCTACTGAAATAGCTTAAACGACCTTATCAAGTGAAATTCATAAATTCATTCACTTAATAATTTCCTATTATTTGTAAACTACTCTCACTTAAGGCTATTTTATCAAATATATAAATAAAAATACAAACGTTTGTTCGCTTACGTTTGTATTTTCAAAAAACATTTATTCTTATTTTATATTCCACTAATACGTGTGATTTATTCATATATAATTTAATGACGCCCGCTCTTAAATATACTTTAAATTTTCACTTCCATTTGGACAAATTGTGCATTTACACTATAAACCAACATACAGTAACATTCAAAAGTTCTGTTTAATAATGTTTAGTCTTGATGCTTATGAAATTCAAGGTTATCTATGATGACATATCCAGCTAATAAGGACACTACATCGATAAAGATTATCCATTCATTGTGAAAGAATCCTTTGTAAATTGAAGCAGCTATCAAAATTAATGTCGCAATAACACCAACCCATTTACTTCGAGTTATGACACTAAACAACACGACTAATACACATGGAAAAAATGCAGCTAAAGCGTACCAAATCATTTATCTCACCCATTTCTTCGATTTAAAATCGCCATTGTAGTTTCTCGCAATTCTGCTCGAGGAATGAAGTTTTCAGTTAGCATTTCAGGTATGACATTTTCTATGAAATCTTGAACAGAACTTAAGTGATCAAATTGCATGATTGTTTCCAAGCTGTGTTCATAAATTTCAAAGAACAGGTCCTCGGGATTACGTTTCTGTATTTCGCCGAACGTTTCATACAATAAATCAATTTTGTCGGCTACAGATAAAATTTGACCCTCTAGCGAATCATCTTTCCCCTCTTGTAGTCGTTCTCGATAAATATCTTTATAAGGTTCAGGTATTTCTTCATTAATAAACGTGTCCACCATATCTTGTTCAACTTGAGAAAACAACATTTTCAATTCCGTTTTAGCGTACTTCACTGGTGTTTTAATGTCACCAGTAAACACTTCTGCAAAATCATGATTCAGTGCTTTTTCATATAAACTTTTCCAATCAATAATATTACCATGATGTTCTTCTACAGTCGCTAAATATTGTGCAATCTTAGTAACTTTAAAAGAGTGAGCTGCAACATTATGTTCAAAATATTTAAATTTACCTGGTAAGCGAATTAATTTCTCTAAATCAGAAAGTCTCTTAAAGTATTGATGAACACCCATTTTACCTTACCTCCATACTCTATTAAATAAAGATTATACTTACATTTATTATATCAATCAACATTTCTATGAGAAGTGTCAATTCTTTATATATTGTAAAATGTTGAAGAAGTATAAAAAATAAGACCCTCAGCATAGTTTCACGCTTAAATGAACTATCGAGGAGTCTTATGTATACAATTTGTCGAATGATTATATTACGATTCGTTAAATTGAATTTGAAGCTTTCATCATCTTATCAAATACTTTGGTTGGCAATATAGCATGTAAAAACACAAGGGGTTTAGCTGCAAATCCTAATAGATAACGTGGTTTAGGTTTATTACTATCTATTGCTTTTGAAATCGCTTTTGTGACTACCATTGGATTTGAAAGCATATTAGAATGATATTGCTTTTTCATACTTTGAGCCACTTTCATCGCAGTAGCTTCATAGGCACCGCCTTTTGCAGAATCAGCTAATTTATCAGCAGCGATGATCCCCCAATCTGTTTTAATCCCACCTGGTTCAATAATAGATACTTCTATCCCGAATTCCTCTACTTCCATTCGTAAAGCATCGCTAAAGGCTTCTAATGCATATTTCGTAGCATGATACCAAGCGCCAAAATAAGTTGTAAGTCGTCCACCCATTGATGAAATATTAATGATATGTCCTGATTTTTGCGCTCTCATATGTGGTAAAACTAGCTGTGTAATACGTGCTAAACCAAATATATTTACTTCAAATTGCTGTTTTGCTTCTTCAATTGTGACATCTTCGATTGCACCATATGAACCATAACCGGCATTATTAACGAGTACATCAAGTCTTCCTTCGTTTGCGATAATTGTATCGATTGCCGTTTTGATTGATGCTTCATTTGTTAAATCTAATTTTAAAGGGGTAACTTGGTTTACTTTTTCAAGGCTTTCTATCCTACGACCAGCGCCATAAACTATATTTCCCTGTGCTGCTAAATATTCTGCTGTTTTATAACCAATACCACTCGTTGCTCCTGTAATTAAAATGACTTTTCCCATAATGAGTCCACCTTTATATTCTATTTTGAAAACACAATTATGCGTAAAAAGAGCAAAACTATTAATAAATATTCGCTTACATTGAGCTTACTTCAATACATAACAATTATTTCATTTTCATTTATTACCCAATATATACTAGTTACATAGAAATGTATTGCGATAAGTACTTTAATTAAAGATTAGATTGTTTTCCTAAAATGTACACAAACCGGTTCCTAACTATTTATATAAAATAAACACCTCTTGCTCTAGCTATGCCGCGCTAATTTGTTTAGTCTTCCTATAAATTTTTATAAAACGGCATACCTCATAAAAAAAGAGTTCAATAACTATGCTAAATTGCATAGCCATTGAACTCTGACATTTGAATATATTAAAAATAATGTCTTTAAATTTGCTAGTGAATAAAATTATAGCTTGAAGTGTTTGTAATTGTTCTATTTGTAACATGGTTATAATGACCATTCCAGTTCATTTCTGAAACATATACTGATCCATCTTGATTAACATGTTCCACGACACCTACATGACCATAATAACCAGCAGTTGTTTGGAAAATAGCACCTACTTCTGGACGATTATCTACTGTTAATCCAGCATTTTTTGCTGAGTATGCCCAGTTATTGGCGTTACCCCAATAACTACCAATTGAGCGCCCTAATTGTTGTCGACGATCAAATGCATAGTATGTACAATTTCCGAAACTATAACGGTTTCCTTGATTGGCAGTTGTAATATGTTGATACGATACTGGTGTATTCACTGATGAGTAGTATGAATCGTGCGTAGTAGTTGTAGGTGCACTTGTTGGTACAATATTGTAACCAGTCACATTTGTTGTGCTAGCACTTACCGATTGAACTACCACATCTGATTGATTAAATGCTGTTGTTTCTGCATAAGTTTGTGCATAATTGATCTCTTTATTTTCTAATTTTGCTGCACCTTTTTCACTTACTGCAATTAAGTCACCTGGATGAATTAATGCAGTTACACCTGGATTAAAGTTATATAATTGTTCAAGTGATAAGTGATGTGATAACGCAATTTGGTATAATGTATCGCCAGCTTTAACTTTAACGATATCTTTATTTGTTAATCCTAGATTTGTTTCTTGCTCCACTTGACTATTGTATGTATTTGATTGTTGTGAAGTTGTATGTGTTGAATTTGTATGTTCTTGTGCATTAGCTAAACCGCTTAAACCTGCTAAAGCTGCAATAGAAGTCAATGTTACTGTAAGAGTCTTATTAATCATGTTGTCATTCCTTTGTTGTTTTATATTATTATTCTTTTATACTGTAGCACAACATATTTTATAGAAGTTTAATGTTATCGGCTTGTAATATAAAGGTTAAAAAGGGCTTAAATAACATATGAAATTGTATACTCTAGTAATAAATAACATTTCAATTTACATTTACTTAGCTATTATTTAGACTCTCAAAAAAATAAGGAGTAAGATAATGAATTCAAAACGAACTCTATCTCACTCCTATTTTCAATTCTATTACATTAATTATCACTTTGATTCATTGTATATCTTAGATACGATTCAATGAATGGTCCAATCTCCCCATCCATAACTGCATCAACTTTACCAGTCTCTTCATTTGTTCGATGATCTTTTACCATAGAATAAGGATGGAAAACATATGAACGAATTTGGCTTCCCCAACCAATTTCTTTTTGTTCACCACGTATTTCAGCCATTTCACGTTCTTGCTCTTCTAATTTTAATTGGTATAATTTAGCTTTTAACATTTTCATCGCTGCTTCACGGTTTTTAATTTGTGAACGTTCATTTTGGTTATTAACTACGATGCCTGTTGGATGGTGCGTAATTCGAATTGCAGATTCTGTTTTATTTATATGCTGACCTCCAGCACCTGATGCTCTAAATGTATCTACTGTAATATCGTCAGGATTAATTTCTATTTCAATTTCATCATTATTAAATTCCGGAATGACATCACATGAAGCAAATGACGTGTGACGGCGCCCAGATGAATCAAATGGAGAAATTCTAACTAGTCTATGAACACCTTTTTCGGCTTTTAAATAACCATACGCATTATGCCCTTTAATTAACAATGTGACACTTTTGACGCCCGCTTCATCACCTGGTAAATAATCAACAGTTTCAACTTTGAACCCTTGTTGTTCACCATAACGTTGGTACATACGTAGTAACATACTAGCCCAATCTTGTGATTCAGTACCACCAGCACCCGGATGTAATTCTAAAATTGCATTATTCGCATCATGTGGACCATCTAATAATAATTGCAATTCAAACTGATCAACTTTCTCTTTGAAGTCGAGAACATTTTGTTCTAAATCACTCTTTACATCATCATCTAACTCTTCTTGTAATAATTCCCAAGTTGCCGTCATATCCTCAACTTCTTCTTCTAATTCATGATAACCATTTACAACTGATTTTAATGCATTATTTTTATCAATAACATCTTGTGCTTTATTCTGATCATCCCAAAAGTCGGGTTCAGTCATCATTTCTTCATATTCTTGAATATTTGTCTCTTTATTTTCTAAGTCAAAGAGACCCCCTAATTCGTGTTAAGTTGTTACGATATTCATCTATATTTCGCTTAATTTCAGATAATTCCATATTTATCTCTCCTATTCTTACCTAATTCATATTGATTGGATATGTAAAAAGTAGGAGCGTGAATTCTATTTCACAACTCCCACTTATTATTGAACATAAAACCTATTCTTCTTTTCCATGACAATTTTTATATTTCTTGCCACTACCACATGGACATGGGTCATTACGACCAACTTTGTCGCCTTTAACAATAGGTTGCTTTTTAGCTTTTTCTTTGCCATCTTCAGCAGAGACATGTTGAGCTGTTCCAAAGTCAGTTGTTTTCTCTCTTTCGATATCTTCATCAACTTGAATTACAGATTTAAGGATGAATTTAGATGTATCTTCCTCAATATTTTGCATCATCATATCAAATAACTCATGACCTTCATTTTGATAATCACGAAGTGGATTTTGTTGTGCATATGAACGTAAATGGATACCTTGACGTAATTGGTCCATAGTATCAATATGATCTGTCCAGTGAGTATCTATAGAGCGTAGTAATATCATACGCTCAAATTCAGCCATTTGGTCACCAATTTTGGCTTTTTGACTTTCATATACTTTTTCAATTTTAGACCAAACTACTTCGAAGATGTCTTCAGAATCTTTACCGTTAATTTCTTCTTCTTTAAGATCGCCTTCTTGTAAAAAGACATCATTAACGTAATTAATAAACGGAGCGTAGTCAGGATTGTCATCTTCTTCACTTATATGATAGGTCACACCACGTTGTAATGTAGAACGTAACATTGCATTAACTAATTGTGAACTATCCTCTGAATCGATAATATTGTTTCTTTCATTGTAGATAATTTCACGTTGCTTACGTAACACTTCATCGTATTCAAGTATACGTTTACGTGCATCAAAGTTGTTACCTTCAACACGTTTTTGAGCAGATTCAACAGCGCGGGATACCATTTTTGATTCAATAGGAGTTGAATCATCCATGCCTAAACGGTTCATCATTTTTTGAAGTCTTTCAGAACCGAAACGAACCATTAATTCATCTTGAAGTGATAAATAGAAACGACTATCCCCTCTATCACCTTGACGACCAGAACGACCACGTAATTGGTCATCTATACGTCTAGATTCATGTCGTTCAGTACCAATAACTGCTAAACCGCCAATTTCTTCTACACCTTCACCTAGTTTAATATCAGTACCACGACCAGCCATGTTTGTAGCTATTGTCACAGCACCTTTTTGTCCTGCATTTGCAACAATTTCCGCTTCACGCTCATGGTTTTTAGCGTTTAATACATCATGTCTAATACCACGCTTTTTAAGTAAATTAGAGATATATTCACTTGTTTCAACCGCAACTGTACCTAAAAGAACGGGTTGACCTTGTTTGTGTTTTTCGACTACGTCTTCAACGACTGCATCAAATTTACCTTTTTGACTAATGTAAATTAAATCAGATTTATCATCACGTTGAACAGGTTTATTCGTAGGAATTTGTGTAACCGTCATATTATAAATATTACGGAATTCTTCTTCCTCTGTTTTTGCAGTACCAGTCATACCAGCTAATTTATTATACATACGGAAATAGTTTTGGAAAGTAATGGATGCCATTGTTTTCGATTCATTTTGAATTTTAACGCCCTCTTTAGCTTCTATCGCTTGGTGAAGCCCTTCAGAGAAACGACGACCAGGCATTGTACGTCCAGTAAATTGGTCAACAATGAGTACTTCTCCATCAACAACCATGTAGTCCACGTCACGTTGTAATGTTACGTGTGCTTTTAATGCTGTATTAATGTGACTAATAACTTCCACATTCTGTACATCATATAAATTTTCAATTTTAAACATGCGTTCAGCTTTGTCTGCACCTTGTTCAGTTAAATGAACTGCTTTTGTCTTTTCATCATATTTATAATCATCTTCAGCTTTTAACATTTTGGCGAATACATTCGCTTGTGTATAAAGCGACGTAGATTTTTCTGCTTCCCCAGAGATAATTAAAGGCGTTCTAGCTTCATCAATTAAAATAGAGTCTACCTCATCGATGATTGCAAAATGTAATGGTCTCATTACACGCTCTTCGGCATAGTTCACCATATTATCTCTTAAATAATCAAATCCTAATTCATTATTCGTACTATAAGTAATATCTTGAGCATAAGCTTCACGTTTTTCACTCGTTGATTTACTATTTAAATTTAATCCTACAGTTAGGCCTAAGAATTCATATAACTCTGCCATTTCTTCACTTTGAACACTAGATAAGTATTCGTTAACTGTGATTACGTGCACACCACGACCTGCAAGTGCATTTAAATACGTAGGCATCGTCGCTGTTAAAGTTTTACCTTCACCAGTTCTCATTTCAGCGATATCACCTTTATGAATGGCGATACCACCCATTACTTGCACTTTATAAGGTGTCATATTAAAGACACGTTTTGACCCTTCTCTTACTAAAGCGTATGCTTGAGGTAAGATTTTATCTAGATAGTCATTTTGTTTTTTTACATCTTCAATTTCTTGTACTTCTTGTTGAAATTGCTTCGTCTTATTTTTAATTTCTTCATCAGTTAAGATAGCCATATCTTCCTCTAACGAAAGTACTTCATCGGCTATTTTACTTAGACGTTTAGTTTCTTTTTTATTGCCGTCAACAATTTTTGATAAAAATCCCATTACGTCCGCTCCTTTAGCTTAAAAACTGTTTGGCTTACAACAATTTATCATATCATTTATACTTTAGAATTTATACTTAAATACTCATATAAGTGCGACGCTTAATTGTGCGCAACTTAAATAACTTACTTCCTTTTTCCCCTAATTTGAATCGCTAAGCCTAATTTATTATTTAAATATCCAATTACCTCATTACATTAGCACAGCATGATATTAGCGTCCACGAATTACTATAATATAAGGGCTCTATAATAAATTGG
>NZ_VUKI01000033.1:0-18280 GCF_008385775.1 Staphylococcus sp. GDX7P312P
TTACTCCCTTATTTTATTTTGTTATCACTGTTGAATCATCATTTATAAGTGAACGTAAAAGATAATAGATACCCAAAAACAGAAAGAAAAATAACGGTAATACACGGAGTAAAACAAACGGGGGTCCCGAGCGCTTAGTGGGAATTTGTATCGATAAGGGGTACAAATTCCCACTAAACCAATGTTTCAAGGCCTATTTATTTTTTATATTCAATTCTCTTAAGTGTTTAGGAATAGATAACAAGTCAAATTTATACTCTCCAAGAAAAGTGATATGCTCCCAATTAATAGGAGATACATGCTTCATATACTTAGTTACTTCGGGATCTATTTTGACGAGATAATTATAAGCTGCTTGTAAGTAGACGGCGTTCCATATACTTATTGCATTTATTAACACATTAAGCGCACTAGCACTTTGAAGTTGTCGGCGAATATCGCGCTCCATAAATTTTCCGCGTCGCCCAAAAAATAGTTCTCTAGCTAAAGCATTAATCGCTTCTGTCTTATTTAGTCCATGAGTGATCCTTCGCCGTAGCTCACTATCTGTAATATAATCTATCATAAAAATGCTCTTTTCAATGCGACCTAGTTCTCTCAGTGCAAGAGCTACTCTATTCTTACGTGCGTATGAGCCTAGCTTTCCTAATAGTAAAGAACTAGATACTTTTCCTGTTTGAATCGAATAGGCGATTCGTTTAATTTCATCATAGTTTTCTTCAATAATTTTTACATTGATTTTTCCGCTTATATCTTCTGATAAGTTAGGGTAGTAGGAAGGTGATTTGATAGAAAATAATTGTGATTTTTTTATATTTCTGATGCGAGGTTCAAAATCAAAGCCTAGTAATGCGGTCATTCCAAACACCTGATCAGAATACCCATTTGTATCAGTAAAATGTTCCTCAATATCTAGATCTGTTTCATGATAAAGTAGGCCATCAAGGGTATGAGTAGCTTCCCTTGTATTAGTTGAAGCAACCTCGATATGATGAGTCGTATGCCTATCATTTATTGATCGAATCATTGTAGCTCCTTTTTCCATACTTTTGTAATGTGGATTAACATCGGATTTTAGAGCTGAGACGCCCACTGGGACGCGCATTCCGTCTGAAGCAGTGGTTTTTCCTTCACCCCAAAAGTCTGCAACAGGAAGCTTTAACTGATAATTAACCAAAACAGATTGAGCACGAGTCAGAGCTTCTTTATAAAAGCGCCATTGTTTGGCATTGGCTAACTGAGAATAAGAAATTCCAGGAGTTGATTGGGCCATTTTTTCAAGACCAATATTCATCCCTAAACCCAGCAAAGCAGCAAAAATAATTTTTCTTTCTTGTTCACTCGGCGGTTTCCCTGTAGAATCATGACTAAATTCTTGTGAAAAGTTGGTCCAACTGTCCACCTCAATTAAAAGATCACTAAGCCTTATCTTAGGAATTATTGAATAAAGTTTTTTTCTATATATTTCTGCTTCGCTAGGTGTAACTTTTTCCAACTTTTTAAGGTTTGCTCTTGAAATTCTCTTATCAACTGTCGAATAAAATTGAAGCTGTAAATCTAAAATTATTTCCCGATCCTTTAAATAGTCCTCAAACGTGTCTGGAATAGTTTCTGAATCAATACAAGCAGATAAATCAACTAAGTAATCATCAATATTTCGATGGATCATACTTCCTTCAACTGAAATATCTCCTGATCGAATATTGTTCTTTAGCTCGGTGAAAGCTACTAACTCATAGTAAGACCGATCTATTTTCCCCTCTTCTGGCCGAACAAGGCTTTTCCATTTTTTACTCACAAAATCAGTAGAAGTATCTGCCGGTATTTTTCTTTTACCACTATTGTGTAAATCAGTTAGTTGAGTTAGGGCCATGAGGACTGGATTTGCTGCCGGAGTTGCTTTGAACGAAAGGGTCCTCAATAACATTGGCGTGTATCTTCGGAGGTAATTAGCTTTATTTCGAACCATTTCTAAATAGCCATGATTTTTATTACCTGTAATTTTTTTAGCTTCTTCTCCATCTTGTACTAAATCTTCCCAAGGCATGATTCGTTCAATTTCGTCAAAAGGATTACTATCATTATCTTTTGCAAAGTGAAGAGCATCAATTAAAGAAGCATAATGTTCCAATTTTTTAGTAGCCAATTTTCCTTTTTCTTTTAACTGTTCTTGTGAATCACGTGTCCCTTTGCGTTTAATACTTGCTAAAATGCGGTCATTAATCTCAATCAGTTGATCGATCAGATATTGATGATGATTGACTAAAAAAGCAATAAGTAAAGAGTATCTTTTTTCAAGCTCAAAACGGGAGAAGTCATATGCATCATAATTTTCCCCTAGTCTAGCTAGCTGAAGAAACCTGTTCCGATTAATATGGGAGACATTAATTGTCCCGAGTCCCATGGAAGCAATCACTTCCACTTTTTTACAAATACTCATAAAGCTTTCTGGATTTGCCTTACCTGGAATGTCTTTTAGCCAAGCGAGTTTAGTTATTTTCGTCTCTTCATAAATTTGAAACAAACTCTCTAGTTTTTCAATTTGTATATCTGTTAATGAACAGAGCAATATTGAAAATAAGTTGTTTTCTGCTTTATCTCGACAGCGGCTTATAATGTCTTCAAGTGTAGCTATAGATGGAAAAATAATTCTTTTTCGAGTTAAGAAATCAATTGTTTTTTTCATTAGATAGATAGAGTCATCATTTTCTAAAGCTAGTTCAATTAAATATTCTATTAACTGTTTTTGTGTATTAGCACTACCGAATCGATGATAGTTGAATACTTCTAAGATCTCGTTGAAGTGATTTGCACGTGTATTTCTATGATCATATGAATTTAAATCAATTGCATCAAGATGGAGCTGTCGACTCACATAAGAAGTTAGTCTGGTTGATTTAATCGGCCAATTACTTAAAGAACACCCAGGATACCGGGCCAAACAAAGTTGTATCGCAAATCCTAGTTTATTGACCTTTCCACGGTGTTGATTAATAACCTCCAGATCATAATCAGAAAAACTAAAATACGCTTTAAAATCCTCTTCTGATAAGTGGTCTACAGAAAGAAGTTGTTCACGCTGTGAAGTAGTTAAAATTCTTTTCATAGCCATATCTTAAGCATTCCTTTTATTGAGGTAACGGTAAAAGGTTGTTTTGCTTAATTTAGAGGCATCAAGAATTTGACGAATAGAATACTCTTTGCTGTCATACATTTTTAAAGCTAAATCAATTGATAGCTTACCTTTACTTGGACGGCCCCCTTTTTTTCCTCGGACTCTGGCTGCCTTAAGACCAGAGTTAGTTCGTTCAATAATAATATCCCGTTCCAGTTCTGCTAAACTAGCCATAACTCGGAAAAAGAATCTTCCCATAGACGTTGAAGTATCTACGTTATCTTGAATAGATATAAAATTGACACTAAGTTCTTCAAATAATTCAGAAAGTTCAATCAAATGTTTAGTTGATCGTGAAATTCGATCTAACTTGTAAATGACAACAGAATCTCCTTCACGTAGTAGGTTGATCATTTCTTCTAATTGCGGTCGGTCTTTTTTCGCACCAGTTACTTTTTCTTGAAATAATTTATCAATTCCATAATGAGTAAGTGCATCAATTTGTAAACTAAGATTTTGATCATCCGTACTCACTCGAGCATAGCCAAAAATCATAAAAAAACCTCCTTAATTTTATAATTTAAATGTACCATAACTCATTAAGTATAACTATATAGGAACTATGAAAAAGGAACGGATTTTGGTACTTGATTTACTTAAAAAACATTTAGAAAAAGCAGGAAAATGAAATGGTACCATAAACGGTCGTTTATGGTACCATTCAAATTTATCCTTATTGTACAAAATAACAGCGAAATTTTTAAATCTATTCCTTATCGATACAAATTCCCCGTAGGCGCTAGGGACCTCTTTAGCTCCTTGGAAGCTGTCAGTAGTATACCTAATAATTTATCTACATTCCCTTTAGTAACGTGTAACTTTCCAAATTTACAAAAGCGACTCATAGAATTATTTCCTCCCGTTAAATAATAGATAACTATTAAAAATAGACAATACTTGCTCATAAGTAACGGTACTTAAATTGTTTACTTTGGCGTGTTTCATTGCTTGATGAAACTGATTTTTAGTAAACAGTTGACGATATTCTCGATTGACCCATTTTGAAACAAAGTACGTATATAGCTTCCAATATTTATCTGGAACATCTGTGGTATGGCGGGTAAGTTTTATTAAGACACTGTTTACTTTTGGTTTAGGATGAAAGCATTCCGCTGGCAGCTTAAGCAATTGCTGAATCGAGACTTGAGTGTGCAAGAGCAACCCTAGTGTTCGGTGAATATCCAAGGTACGCTTGTAGAATCCTTCTTCAACAATCAGATAGATGTCAGACGCATGGCTTTCAAAAACCACTTTTTTAATAATTTGTGTGCTTAAATGGTAAGGAATACTCCCAACAATTTTATACCTCTGTTTGTTAGGGAATTGAAACTGTAGAATATCTTGGTGAATTAAAGTGACACGAGTATTCAGTTTTAATTTTTCTGACGATAAGTTGAATAGATGACTGTCTAATTCAATAGACGTTACCTGTTTACTTATTTTAGCCAGTTTCGTCGTTAAATGCCCTTTACCTGTTCCAATTTCGTAAACGGTATCGGTTTCTTTTAAATTCAATTGTTTTATTATTTGGTTGAGTACTTTTTCACTCGTTAAAAAGTTTTGAGAATATTTTATATTTTTGTTCATGTAATCACTCCTGAAGTGATTACATCTATAAATAAATACAGAAGTTAAACGATTTGTTTGTAATTTTAGTTATCTGTTTAAAAAGTCATAAGATTAGTCACTGGTAGGAATTAATCTAACGTATTTATTTATCTGCGTAATCACTGTTTTTAGTCTGTTTCAAAACAGTAGATGTTTTATCTACATTACGCATTTGGAATACCAACATGACGAATCCCTCCTTCTTAATTACAAATTTTTAGCATCTAATTTAACTTCAATTCCTATTATACAAAATTTTAAGATAATGCACTATCAACACACTCTTAAGTTTGCTTCTAAGTCTTATTTCCATAACTTTAGGGTTAACCATACGCAAGACCAATCACTCTCGGACAATACTCATGATTTTAATGATAAAATCCATGTTAAACCCATAGATAAGAAATACACCTGCAATAACCGTTACCTGTTTGTGCCAATTTAAAAATGCACCACTTTTTTATAATTAAAACGGTTGAAAACTGTACCACTAATAACTCACAATAGAGAGATGTCACCGTCAAGTTAAATGTACAAAATAACAGCGAAATTTTTAAATCTATTTCTTATCGATACAAATTTCTCGTAGGCGCTCGGGACCCCTATAAGTCCTTTTATAAATTTCTTTTCTACCATTTTCGATAAATTCCTGTTTAATATTTTTAATTCCATAAACAATAGTTTCAATAGGATAATATTCTTCAACTATATCTTGATATTCTTTTGCTTTCTCAATATCTATATTTCCATACATTCTTAATATATCTTCTCCAAAATTTGTTCCTATTTCTTCTTCACTATCTTCAAGTAAGTATATAAAATCACAATATTCATCTATAATTCCAGAATCTCCAAAATCAATTATTCCAGTTAATCTATTATTGCCATCTAACAATAGATGATTACAACTAAAATCATTATGGCATAAACACTTTTTACCCTCAAAAACTGTTGTTGCATTTAGTCTTTCCATAAAACTTTCTATATAATCTTTTTCTATATCAGTTAAATCATTATAAATAGTTTCACGCAACAATATATACTCTTCTAATACATTTTGTTTATTATCAATAGTACATTCACTAATATCTGTATAATCTAAACCGTGCATTTGTCTTAAAAAACTGGCAATATCTCGTTTTAACAAATTTTGTTCTTCTTCTGACATAGTAGAATAAATTTCTGGTGTTAAAAAAGTTCCTTTAATTTCTTTATAACCTAGTATAGATAATTCATCACTAATATACGAATATTCAATATTAGGAATTTTTACATTAGTTTCTAAATTTGTATTTAAAAAATTATATATTGCTTTTTCTTTTGCATAACCTTTTTTCTTATTAGTACTAAATTTTGTTTTAAAAATGTATTCATTATTAACTAAATATGCCACACTATCATAACCACTACCGATTATTTCAATACTATCTACTTTGAAATTATCAAAGTAATGCTCAATTAAATATTTCATTGCCTTAACATTTGTGGCATTATCATCATATCTATATTCCATTAAATAACAATCTTCTTTTTTGCCCTCGTGTAATTCATGTTCTGGCAAATCTTCAATAATTCTAAAACCAGATTTTTGGTATGCCCTTATTGCTCTTGGATTATTTTTATGAGGGTCTAAAATAACTGCATTAGCATTTCTTTCTTTTTTCAAAAATTCAAAAATCAATTTAATATATCTTGTACCAATTCCTTTACTCCAATAATTTGGCTCTCCTATAAATTGATCCATACCATAGACTATCTCATCAGTTTTTGGATAATGATAATCAGTATATAACTCATCATACATTTTATATATTTGTCCATATCCAATAGGAACATTGTTATATTCAATAATTACTCTAAAAACTTCATCTTCCCAAGGCTCTGTATAATGTTTTTTTAATGATTCTAATGTATATTTTTTATCTCTACCACCATAAAATTCTAATACTCTTTCATCAGTTAACCATTTTAACATCAAAGGAAAATCATCATCTATTAAAGTTCTTATACATATTTCATTTTCAACTATATTCATTTATTTATCACCTTTTTCATAATCATATACATATACTATTTCATCTTTATAATCATTTTTACCACCTAATTTTTCATATACATGGCAAGCTCTAGGATTACCTTTATCAGTTATTAAAAACATTTCAGAACAACCAATCTCTTTAGAATATTCCTTAATAAAAGATAATAATTTTGAACCATAACCTTTGTCTTGATAGTTAGGTAACATTCCTATTGAGTGTAAATAAAACATTGTTTTTCCATCAGGTCTTAAAAGGGTTCTGTTGCAAAGTTTTAAATAAAGAATAAAATCCCTTACGGTATCTATGATTTAAGCTGGGATTCCCAATAATACCTTGATTTCAGTACAGACCGAAAACCCGAAGAGAGTGCCTTCTTTTCGGGTTTTCTTATATAATCCTCGGATGGCTTCCATGCCTTTAATCGTTGTAGAGGCAGTGCGTAAACTTCGATAGAATTTATTGCGTCTCTTTACTGGACGATGGTCTTGTTCAATCAAATTATTCAGGTATTTAATGGTACGATGTTCTGTCCCTTGATAAAAGCCGTATTCTTTTAGTTTCTTAAAGGCACTTGTAATAGAGGGGGCTTTATCTGTGACTACAACCTTCGGTTCATCAAACTGCTTCACTAACCGCTTAAGAAAAGCATAGGCTGCTTGTGTGTCCCGTTTTTTACGTAACCAAATATCCAAGGTTAAACCATCTGCATCGATGGCTCGATACAAATAATGCCATTTTCCTTTAATTTTGATGTACGTTTCATCCATTTTCCATGAATAAAAGGATTTTTTATTTTTCTTTTTCCAAATTTGATAGAGTAGTTTGCCATATTCTTGCACCCAACGATAAATCGTCGTATGAGAAACGTTAATGCCACGATCATATAAGATTTCTTGAACTTCACGATAGCTAAGGTTATAACGAAGATAGTAGCCCACGGCTACAATAATCACATCCTGCTGAAATTGCTTTCCTTTAAAATGATTCATCGTCATTCCTCCTGCTATCTTTTTCTATTATTCTACCTTATTTGATAGTAGATTTAAAACTTTGCAACAGAACCGAAAATAAAATGTTGTCAAAAAAAGAAAAGAAGAAGCTTCAAGATTTAGTTTCAAACAATTCAAAATTTCATTACATGCTAACAGACCGAGTAAGACAAGACGTAAAATACTATATCGTTCAATGCAAAAGTTTAGAGAAGGCTAAAGAAGGTTTTGAAAAATTATCGTACTTGCTAAGTTTGTTTGAAACTAATGAACGCCCTGAATGGTACACCTTGAGCGATTTAGAAAATGATAAAAAAATGATTGAACTACTAGAAAAACGGTCAGCATATAATTAAAAAAAGAAAGGGAGTTTTAATGTGAACATTCAAACAGTAAATATAGACGGAAATCTGCTGAAAGTAATTAGAGCGAAGTCAACGAAAATGAAAGGAATAGACAATAACAAACCCTATGACTTTGATTTATATGAAATTGAAGCACGCTCACCATTAGCAACAAGAGAATTAAGTTTGATTGTCGATTTTATTAATAAAGAAGTATCAGGCGATATTGTAGCTTTTGGAAGCTGGTACGATTTAGACCAGTCAACCGTAATAGACCTACTAAGACAATTGATAGAAGTCAATCAGCTTTTAAGACCGATAGAATTCATGGCACAATAAAAGCAAGAGGGGCAAATCCTCTTGCTTTTATTGTGCTTGTGTATCGATTTCTCTATATTCATTATACCGTTCTCGGTATCTCTTAAAAGTGGTACGATTAATACCCGTTTTCCCTTCGATAGCCTTATCGCTCAAACCCTCTCTATATAACTCAAAAGCATGCTGTAATCGATCATCATTCAAGCTATATTTGCGTTTTCTTCCTTTATACCTTCCATTTTCTTTAGCAATCTTTATGCCTTGTACCTGTCGCTCTTTAATCTTTTTTCGCTCTGCTTCCGCTTGGTATTTATAAAGTTCAATCACTAGGTTATTGATCAAGCGTCTTAAATTTTCGTCCTCTATCCCATTCATAGAGGGTAGATTTAAGACTTCCAGCGTTGCTCCTTTTTGTTGAATCATATTCATCATATCGGTTAGTTCTTGATTATTCCGGCCTAATCGATCTAACTCTGTGACAACAACAATGTCGCCTTCACGTATATAGTTTAGCATGGCTTCTAAACCATGACGTTCGATAGACTGGCCACTGATTTTATCTGAAAATAGCTTAATAACGCCTGCTAATTTTAACGCTTTAAGTTGTCTGTCTAACTTTTGACCTTTGCTACTCACTCGTGCATAACCTATTTTACTCATGGTTTTAGAACGAACTCCTTCTCTATGTCTTTTTAAATGATTTTTCAGTATGAATCGACCATAGTAATCAAATTTAGAAGTCCATATTTTCTTTTAATCGATAAACTACCCATTACATTCATCTGAAATTGCCTTAGAATCATCCTCTGAGATCTCAAATTTTAGATTTTGTTATTGAACAACTCTATTGAACACTTACAAACCTTATTATATCAAAGACTAATTTCTGTTCAATAGAGTGTACTCTATTGATACAATAGTAGAAGGCTGATAGAATCAGTGTTATGGGTGTCTCATAAGACTTGTCTCAAAAACGAGGTGATATTTTGCGGAAAATTGGTTATATACGTGTCAGTTCGGCTAGCCAAAATCCTTCAAGGCAATTTCAGCAATTGAACGAAATCGGAATGGATATTATTTTTGAAGAAAAAGTTTCCGGATCAACAAAGGATCGTGAGCAACTTCAAAAAATGTTAGAGGATTTACAGAAAGGTGACATTATTTATGTTACAGACTTAACTCGGATTACTCGAAGTACGCAGGATTTATTTGAATTGATTGATATAATACGAAGTAAAAAAGCAAGTTTAAAATCAATCAAGGATACATGGCTAGATTTATCAGAAGATAATCCATACAGCCAATTCTTAATTACAGTTATGGCTGGGGTAAATCAGTTAGAACGAGATCTTATACGTATGCGACAGCGTGAAGGGATTGATTTGGCTAAGAAAGAAGGGAAATTTAAAGGTAGGTTAAAGAAATATCATAAAAATCATGCAGGAATGAATTATGCAGTAAAGCTATATAGAGAAGGAAAAATGACTGTAAATCAAATTTGTGAAATTACAAATGTGTCAAGAGCATCGCTATATAGGAAGGTATTAGAAATAGACAATTAATGAAGAAGAGCTATTTTAAAGTTTTTTTGATTTATCCGCATTATAAAATAAATTAGTTTCTTTCAAAGGGAGTTAAGAAAATGATCATTTCATTAATTGCTGCAATTTCAAGTAATTACGTAATCGGCAAAGATAAGGATATACCATGGAAGATTCCTGGTGAACAGGTTCGATTTAAGGATTTAACTATGGGTAAATCAGTAATTATGGGTAGAAAGACATTTGAATCTATTGGTCAGCCACTGCCGAACAGAAAGACAATTATTATCTCAAAATCTAAAGATATTAATTATAATAATTGCCTGACTGTAGAATCGTTAGAGAGGGCTTTTAATTTACTACAACAAGAAGATGAAATTTTTATTGCAGGTGGTGGAGAAATATATAAGGAATCGTTACCATTTGCCGATAGAATATATTTAACTATTATCGAAAAGGAATATGAAGGTAATATCTTTTTTCCAATGTTTAATAAAGATGAGTTTGAAATCACCTATCAACAAAAAGTAGAAGGGTTTATACCCTATACATATTTTACATACGAAAGAAAAAATAAAGGAGAGCAAATCAAATGAATATTATAAACGTATTAGATAAGGGCTATGTTCGCCTTGTAAATCATATGGGTTCAGATTTAACTGTAGTAAACTCTGCAAGAGTTTCTTATGCAAAAGAATCGAAAGAACTGAACGATAAAGATGTTAAGTTAATTAAATTTCTTGCTAGAGAAGGCCATACTTCTCCATTTAGACATGTAATCGCACAATATGAAGTGTATGCACCACTAATGGTGGCCAGACAATGGTGGAAGTATGTCATTGGTTCCTCTCATCAAGAGGGTACAGGAGATAGTTTTGATGCCTGGAATGAATCAAGTCGAAGATATATTACAGAAGAGCCTACATTTTATATTCCCTCAAGTAAAGAATGGAGAAGTAAACCCAAAAATTCTAAGCAAGGTAGTGGTGAAATAGTTACGTTGGAAATTGGTGATAAATACACCAGGGATCTTATGGCATATGTTGACGAAGGAATAGCCAAATATGAATCAGCTCTAGAAGATGGAATATGTCCAGAACAAGCGAGACTATTCCTTCCTGCTTATGGAATGTATGTACGTTGGTACTGGACGGCATCCTTACAGTCAGTTTGTCATTTTTTAAATCAAAGATTAGAACATGATGCTCAAAAGGAAATCCAAGACTATGCAAAGGCTATTCTTGAATTAAGTAAACCATTATATCCAAATGCTATAGACGAGCTTATGAAAAATATATAATGAATGTGCTAAAAAGCTCAAATTCTATTTTGCTAAGAATTTGGGCTTTTTATATTTGGATATCCTTAACGTTGTAAATCCGCATTTTCCTGACGCTACCCCCGAAAGGCCTTATTTTTTAGTATTTCAATCAAATTTTGCGTTAATAAATTTAACTGAGATTGCACCCAGAAGCATCATGATTCCTGCAAATAATAACATCGCAGGCATTGAACTTCCTAATAGTGGGAAAAGTGCAAAGCTTACTACAGAAGCGACAATTTGTGGTAGACAAATACTTGTATTAAATAAGCCTAGATAAGCTCCTGAATTTTCTCCATCAATTGCTTCGGTTAATAGTGTAAATGGTTGGGTGTTCATCGTTAAGTTATTAATACCAATGAATATAAATGAAATAATGAGTAACCATTGGTTATGAATAAAGAACATTGAAATAAGACCTAACCCACCAAAAATTAATCCAAAACTATACCAGAATTTTCTTTGAGAAGGTTTAGATTTTGCAATGACAAAACCAAAAATAACTGAACTTAAAAATTGTATACAGTATAAAACACCATACCAGTTCCCTGCTGCTTGATATCCTGCTGAAGAAGGGTCTGTCGCATTCCATACATTTTTTGCTATTGCACCTGTTGAATATGTCCAGAGATACATTAATGCAAACCAATTAAAAAATTGAACTACACTAATTTGCCAAAATTGTTTAGGCGCAGTTTTTAACAGTTGCCATAAATTTAATTTCTCATTCCTATTATCATCTGAAATTCCGTGATAATAGTTATATGCTTTAGGTTCATATTCTTTAACGGAAAGAACAGTCCAAATAGAAGCAATGAGTAATACCGCTGCTGCAATATAATAAGCTATTTTTACTGTCATCGGTACTTCCCCTTTAGGTGCTACATTACTCATTCCCATAATTGTTAGTAAAAATGGTAATAGTGTAGCAATAATACCACCTAAATTTGAGAAGATTTGTTGCCATGACCAGGCCATATCTCTTTGTTTTTCGTTTACCATATCGCCAATAATCATTTTATAGGGCTGCATGCACGCATTTGAAGTCAAATCCATAAGTAACGTCATGATTGCACCAAATAACAAAGCCATAAGTGATGCATATCCAAATCCAAACGAACCTGCATTAGGTAATAGAACTAATACAATCGCTCCAATTGGACCAGCAATTAAAAGATACGGCATCCGACGTCCAAATCTAGTCCAAGTTCTATCAGAATAGTATCCAATAAGTGGTTGTACAATTATTCCTGCTAATGGCGGCAAAATAAAAAACCAACCTAAATTATTCGGGTCGGCGCCCAGTGTTTGAAATATTCTTCCCATCATTGCTGATTGAAGTGCAAATGCCATGTTTACTCCGAAGAAGCCAAATGTAATAGAAAAAATAACTGCTTTTTTTAAATAGGGTAGTGTAATACCTTGTTCTTCAGTATTTTTAGGATGTTTTTGATCTGTATCGTTCATTTCTATCTCTCCTATTCATTACTTGATATAGTCATTCAATTCAATGATTAAATAGCTATATCAAATAACGATTCATTGGAATCGTTTTCAAATGTAATTGTAACATTTTTGAGTTTTCTTAGAAATTCTCGCATTTCCTATAAATAAACCAGAGTTGATTTTTACAATATCGTAATTACTTGATTGTTGTACTTATTCATTCAAAACATGTATATTTAGTTTCACGTAATAAACATTCGTTAATGAGAAAAAGAATATAGGAAAAAAGAGAGAGCATATTTACGCTCTCTTTTCTTGTCTTGTTATTAAAAACTCATAATAGATTATAATCATCTGTTTTGAGACGCTGTGAGAAGCTCTCAGTTGCATTGAAACAAAGTTTATTAAATCAAATCATTATCGTTTTTAATTCTGTAAATCGTCTGCCTTGTTATATTTACTTCTTTCGCAATTTTACTAATTGCTTTACCTTCTTCTAACATTTCTATAACGCGATGATAAATAATGCGTTTCTGAGGGTCTTTCGCATTGGGTGAATATAATAAAGGGCGTCCTTTATACACACCTTTTTCTTTCGCAACTTGAATACCTTGTGCTTGTCTACGTTTACTTTCATTTCGTTCTTGTTCTGAAACCATTGCTAATATTTGAATAATCAAATCTTTCATAAATTTATCTAATAATGGATTGCCAATGACTTCATTCATCATAGGTAAGCTAGTAATCATCAATTGAACTTCTTTGTCTTTTAAATAATTAACGGTGTGAATCACTTCATCGTAATTACGACCTAAACGATCGATTGATTCCACGACAAACCGATCCCCCATTCTCACAAAGTTAAGTGCTTCTTGAAGTACCGGTCTATTTTCAATAGATTTACCAGACTGTTTTTCTGTGAAAATTTTTTCAGCACCAAACGTCTTTAAATTTTCAAGTTGCCTTTCTAAATTTTGATCGTTCGATGATACTCTCGCATAGCCAACAATCATTGATTTCACCTCACAATTAATATACACCCTAACCATACGTTCTATTTACTATAATTTCAATAACTACATCTGTATGATTAGGGTGTATCCTGTCTGATTCTTAGCTTTCTTAAAACTTAGTAATATTTTTATTTATCTTTATTTTCTTGGTTATTTAACTTATTGAGATAACGATAGATTGTTGTACGTGAAACTTTCCATTGCTCTGCAATAGTTTTAATTGGGGTTCCATTATCATAAAGTGTTTTAAGTAAAGTCAAATCTTGTTTATTTAATTTTTCGGGTCGTCCTCCATAGCGTCCTCTAGCACGAGCTGCAATTCGCCCCGCTGAAGAACGTTCTAAAATTAAATTACGTTCAAATTCTGCAAATGCTGCGAATAAATGAAATAACAATTGTCCTGTAGAACTTGATTTATCCATTGTTATATTTTCTTCTAAACTATGAAAACTCACGCCTCGATTATTAAGTTCATTAACTAATGTGATTAAATCTTCCATGTTACGTCCTAGTCTATCTAGTCTCCAAACAACAATCGTATCTCCTGATCTCGCAAATTCAATAGCTTTATCTAAACCAGGACGTTTACTTTTTGATCCACTTATGTGATCGCTAAATATTTTTTCACAACCATATTGATTTAATCGATCTTCCTGCAAATTCAAATTTTGCAAACCAGTTGAAACTCTTGCATAACCTATTTTCAAAATACGAACCTCCTATATGTATTTTCATTGTACCATAACTTAATTCCAACCATATTTATGAACATAGATTTTGTGTTGGCTTATTGAACACTAAAATATGTATACTAGCTATATATATAGACATAAAAATAGAGTGTACAGAAAATGGTTATTTTCTGTACACTCTTAAATTATTTTAACGATTCTGGGAAATCTTGATAGCCTTCTCTAATATTTACGACATTTTCAAATCCTTTGTTTTCTAAGATACCCACGGCGATTGAACTTCTAACACCTGACTGACAATGTACGTATATTTTATCCTCTTTATTAAATGGAATATTTTCATTTAATAATTTACCATGCGGAATATTGACTGCTTGATCTAAATGCCCATTATTCCACTCTTCTTCATTACGTACGTCAAGTATATATTCTTCTTTACCAGTCATATCAACGCTATGGATGGATTGGGTTAAAATTTCTGATTTTGGTAAACGATAACCTGCTACATTATCAAAGCCAATTAATTGTAAAGTATGTGTTGCTTGCTCAACGGTAGATTTATCACCAATTAAATCTATACTGTTTTCATAGTCTAAATACCAACCGATTTGGTTAATGAAGTTTTTGTTGTAAGGAATATTGATTGTACCTTCGGTATGACCGCCATGAAAGGCTTCTTTACTACGAAGATCAAAGGCTATTCTTACATTATCTAAACTAGGAAAAACGTTGTATGGTTGATACATGTTCATACCAAACTGATTAATTTTTTTCATTTGTGCAAAGTGATGGGGTGGCGCTGGTTGATTTGATGTTAATGTTTCAACAAATTTAGATTCATCTGTCACATTAAATGCCCAGTTATTTATTTTTTCGTAACCTAGCGTAGACATTGGTATAGCACCTAATGCTTTACCACATGGGCTGCCAGCACCGTGTCCAGGCCATATTTGAATATAATCTGGTAAATCTTTAACACCTTCTATAGATTGATACATCTGTTTTGCACCAATCTCTGTAGTACCTTCCATTTGTACTGATTTTTCTAGTAAATCAGGTCTACCGATATCACCAACAAAAATAAAGTCACCACTAAATAAACCCATTGGAACACTTGAGCCGCCACCTTCATCTGTGAGTAAGAAACTAATACTCTCTGGGGTATGACCTGGTGTATGCAAGACTTCTAATTTAATATTACCTACTTGAATAATATCTTGATTTTTAACAAAATTTGTATGTTCCGGCATATTTTTATAACTCAATTGATCATCACCTTCGCCAGATACATATATATTGGCGTTTAAACGTTCTGCCACATCCCGAATTCCAGAAGCAAAATCAGCGTGAATATGTGTTTCTGCAGCTTGTGTAATTTTAAAACCTTCGCTATCTGCAACTTCTATATATTTTGTTAAATCACGAACAGGATCAATTACTATTGCCTCTCCTGTGCGTTGACAGCCAACTAAATAAGATGCTTGAGATAAATGATTATCGTAAAATTGTTTAAAAAACATGATAAAACTCCTTTTTAATAGATTTAATTAGATGAATAAATTATGACTCGCATTTTCTGTATCACCAATATAAGTACCTACTCCACCGTACTCAACTTCGTCTCTGAGCTCTTCTTTCTGAATTCCCATAACATCCATGCTCATCGTGCAAGCGATTAATTTGATATCTTGTTCGATAGCTTGATTGATAAGCGATGGTAATGAATCAACATTTTTCTTCTTCATTACATAGCGCATCATGATATTACCTAAACCAAACATATTCATTTTAGAAAGTGGCATGCGTAAAGGTGTTTTCGGTAACATCCAATCAAACATTTTTGCAATGCCTTTCTTTTTAACGTTAACTGTTTGCTCTTTTTTCAACGCGTTAAGTCCCCAAAAAGTAAAGAAGATAGTTACATCTCTTCCTGCAGCTCTAGCGCCATTTGCAATAATCATTGCTGCCACTGCTTTATCTAACTCTCCACTAAATAGTACAATTGTCGTACCTTTAGCAGTATGATTCACTTGTAAGTCTTTTGGTTTTTCTTTTTGAATGATAGCATTAATTCCATTATTACTTTCATCCAATTCAACTAACGTATGTCCTGTTTGTTTCACCCAGCTTTTAATGTCGCTAAGGAAACCAGGGTCAGTCACTGTAACTTCAATTTGCTCGCCTACTTCAATATTTTTTATTTCTTTACTGATATTTACAATTGGCCCTGGACATTGAAGACCACTATAGTTAAGTTGTTTACGCTCTGCTTTAATTTCTACATTTGTATTTTCTTCTAATGTATTATTATCTTCGTTTTTTTCTTCATATGCTTTATAGCCACCGTCTAAATTAACAATATCGTAGCCTTGTTCAGCTAAATACTCGCTCGCTTTAGTACTTCTGGTACCACTTTTACAGTGAATATAATAGGTTTTGTTTTTATCTTTATTGAACGATTCAATCTTATCTATAGGATGTAATGTCGCACCATTTATGTGTGCTAGCTCATATTCTTCTTCTGTTCTTACGTCAATCAGTTGACCTTGTGCACCTAATTTCTCTAATTCTTGTTTACTAAATTTGTTGATATGCTTTTCGTTATATTGTTTCATAATATCCTCCTAATAAATACCTATAGGGGTATATTAACTGATTGTTTATAGCATGTCAAATACCCAATGGGGTATTTGACATTTTTGGCTCTATCTATTATTATGACTTTATTCAATTAAAAGTGGAGGAAATAACTATGCATTATGATAAAAAAATGATTAATCGTATTAATAGAATACAAGGACAACTCAATGGCGTTATTAAAATGATGGAAGAAGAAAAAGATTGTAAAGATGTCATTACTCAAATCAGTGCATCAAAAAGTTCAATCCAACGTTTGATGGGAATTATCATTAGTGAAAATTTAATAGAATGTGTAAAAGCAGCAGAGGATAATGGTGAAAATTCTGAAGAATTGATTAATGAAGCCGTCAACTTATTGGTAAAAAGTAAATAATGGATATTTCAACTGTTATTATGATGTTACTTATTGGGGTGTTCGGGGGCTTTATTTCGGGCCTAGTAGGTATAGGTGGTGCTATCATTATTTATCCGGCCATTTTATTATTACCACCACTATTTGGCGTTCCTGCATACAGTGCATACATCGCATCAGGACTTACTTCCAGTCAAGTCTTTTTCAGTACTTTAAGTGGGTCATTAAAAGCGCGAAAAAAAACAGAATTCTCCCCACCATTAGTTATTTATATGAGTGGAGGTATGATTACAGGGAGCATGTTAGGCGCACTCCTAGCAAATTTATTTAATGCTGCATTTGTAAATACGATATATATTATCATTGCTTTACTCGCATTAATTTTAATGTTTATTAACGTAAAACCGAATTTAAATCAGTCTTCCTTTAACAAACCATTATTAGTTATGGTTGGTCTTTTCGTTGGTATCATTTCAGGTATAGTTGGAGCAGGCGGCGCTTTTATTATTATTCCTATATTGCTAGTTTTATTCAAATTACCAATGAATACGGTAGTTGCTAATAGTATAGTAATTGCTTTTATATCTTCAATTGGCGCCTTTATCATTAAACTTATACAAGGTTACATTCCTTTAGAAGATGCGTTATTTTTAATAATAGGGAGTATTATTTTCGCTCCGTTAGGTTTGAAATTAGGTAAAAAGGTCCCTAGTTTTGTACAAAAGTGGATCATCAGTATTTTAATTATTATTGCAATTATTCAAATTGTTTTATAAATAAGAAAGAGTCTGGGACATAAACC
>NZ_VUKI01000034.1:0-2011 GCF_008385775.1 Staphylococcus sp. GDX7P312P
AATTATTAATTTTAATGATTCCTGAAAACTAATAAAAGAGGCTGGGACAAAATAAATTGGCTCTATAATAAGTGTCCGGGACATAAAGTTCTTGGATAAGTGAAAAAAAGACAAATTCTATTGAAATAATATAGAAATTGTCTTTTTTATAAATTTTTTGATTATTTTCAGCTCGTTGAGCTACTACTTTTCTTATATTAAGTGCCATTAATACAAAACCAAGTTCTCTTTTGACTTTATTGAGTCCTCGGACAGACATCCGAGTGAAACCCAAAATAGCCTTCATAAATCCAAAAACAGGTTCCACATCAATTTTTCTTTGACTGTAGATATTTTTTGTTTCTGGTTCTGAAAGCTTTTTGTTAATTTGGGATTTAAAATATTCCCAGTTATAATTCTTCATTATTTTTTTGTTTGTTTTTGAATTGAAGTTCATACATTGATTTTTCAGAGGACATTCTGAACAATCATCACATTCATATAATTTGAAGTCTCGCTTATAACCATACTTATCATGACGATAGGCATATCTTTTAAAACCTAGCCGTTTATTATTCGGACAAATGAATTCGTCATTAATTTCGTCATAGTTCCAATTTTGAGTATTAAAGATGTCACTTTTATATTTTTTAGTTTTATCTTTTATAAACATTCCATATGTTATGAGTGGCGTTCGATTAAAGTCATCTATAATTGCCTTATAATTTGATTCACTACCATAACCTGCATCAGCTACAATATATTCAGGTAAATGACCGTAGGTCTCTTGAATTGAATTTAAAAATGGAATCATCGTTCTTGTATCCGTTGGATTTTGATACACATTATAAGATAAAACAAATTGGGAATTTGTCGCTATTTGTAAATTATACCCTGGCTTAAGTTGTCCATTTTTCATGTGATCTTCTTTCATTCTCATAAATGTCGCATCATGATCTGTCTTAGAATAACTATTTCTATCCTTTAAAATAGATTTTTGAAATTCGTATCGATACTTTCGCTCAAAATAATCATTGATTTGCTTTTTGTATTTTTTGATTTTAGTTCTTTTGAGACGTATTTGTTTTCTTGTTTTAGTACATTTTTCATTGTTGATATGTTGGTGTAAATCTTCGATTTCTTTATCTAAGTGACTACCAATTAAATCTATTTCTTCTTTTGTTAATTCATTATCATGATCTTCTTTAATTTCCGGTATGATTTTATTGGTTACCAATTCATGGTAGAGGGCTTTAGAATCCTCATTCATCTTTGATTCATGGTTTTGAATACTCTTTTTCCATACAAATGTATATCGATTGGCATTTGCTTCAATTTTTGTACCATCAATAAAAATAGCTTTATCATCTATAAGATTTTGTTTTACACACTGACTGTAAAATTGAATAAATAAAGATTCTAATAAAGCATCTACTTTTGGATTTACTCTAAATCGATTAATTGTTTTATAAGAAGGTTTTTGATTTTGTGATAGCCACATCATTCGGATGCTATCATTAATCATTTTTTCTATTTTACGACCTGAGAATACAGATTGTGTGTAGGCATATAGAATCACTTTTAACATCATTTTAGGATGGTACGAAGTTGCACCACGGTGATGTCTGAATTCGTCGAATTCATTGTCAGGAATTGTTTCAACAATATCATTTACATGTCGTGAAATATCATTTGTGGGGATAAGAACTGAAGTTTCCATTGGTAGAGTAAGTTGAGTCATGTTATAATTTTTATACATAAGGCACCTCGTTAATTTAGTTTAGTGATGTTTATTAAATTATACGAAAGTGCTTTATTTTTTTAAAGTATTACAATGTAAAATTACATATAAATACAAAGTATTTTGGCGAGACTCTTGAGGGAACGGGACAAGCTGAAGACTACAGGCTGAAGCTGTCCCTTAAGAAAGCGAGCCAACAATACGGAGTATTGTAAATAAAGAAGCCAGTAAATGAATTTGTTAAAACTCATTTACTGGCTATTTCTCTAGGGTTTATGTCCCAGACTCTTT
>NZ_VUKI01000035.1:0-44027 GCF_008385775.1 Staphylococcus sp. GDX7P312P
CAAGACCGCGGCTCGACCCATACCCCTAGGCAAGCATCACAACAGAATGAGTAAATGTTCATCTAAGAATTTCTTTAGAGGACTACAGGCACGAGCCTTTCCCACTGGAATGCGAAATAATTTAAGTTAAATAATGAACCTATGTGCTTTGACACTTAGGTAAGTAATTATAAAATGTAAAACAATTAAGAATTACTTTAAAGAATTTCTTTCCCCCCTAGACAATCATCTCAAGTTTAATGAAATAAAAATAAGTCAGTAAATGAATGGACTACACTCATCTACTGACTATTTATTTAGAAATGTTATTTTAAAATTTATTGAACATGTTATATATTGATTTTGATTGCTTAGAACATCTCTGAAACTACTTTTTGTTCTAAGAAGTTTAATAAGTAATCTGGGCTACCTGTTTTGGCATCTGTACCAGACATTTTAAATCCACCAAATGGATGATAGCCTACAACTGCTGAAGTACATCCACGGTTAAGATATAAGTTACCTACTTCGAATTCATTGACAGCTTTAATCCAGTTTTCACGATTATTTGTGATAACTGCACCTGTTAAGCCATAGTCTGTATCATTCGCAATTTCAATCGCTTCTTCGAAATTATCAAATTTAGTAAAGCCAACCACTGGACCAAAGATTTCTTCTTGCATTACTTGATCAGATGATTTTAATCCTGAAATAATTGTTGGTTTAATGAAGTAACCTGTTGAATCATCAGCTTCGCCACCGATTTCAATTTTACCTTCTTTTCCACCAATTTCGATATATTTTTTAATTTTGTCGAATTGTTTTTTATTAATAACAGGACCCATAAATGTATTATCTACAGTATTACCAACTGTTAATTCTTTAGTTAATGCTACCGCTTTTTCTAATACTTCATCATACACTGAACTGTGTACGATGGCACGTGAACATGCAGAACATTTTTGGCCTGAGAAACCAAATGCTGACGTTACAATTGATTCTGCAGCTAAATCAGTATCAATATTTTCATCAACGACAATCGCATCTTTACCGCCCATTTCTGCAATAACACGTTTTAAGAATGTTTGTCCTTCTTGAACAACTGCGCTGCGTTCGTAAATACGAGTTCCTGTTGCACGTGAACCTGTAAATGTAACAAAGTGTGTATGAACAGAATCAACTAAATAGTCACCGATTTCTTTCGGATCACCAGGTACAAAGTTAACAACACCTTTAGGAAGTCCCGCTTCTTCTAAGATTTCGATTAATTTATACGCTGTTAATACTGTATCTTCAGCAGGTTTCAATAGAACCGTGTTACCAGCAACAACTGGTGCTAATGTTGTACCAGCCATGATTGCAAATGGGAAGTTCCAAGGTGGAATTGTAACACCAGTACCAATTGATTTATAGAAGTACTTGTTATGTTCCCCTTCACGATCTAATACCGGTTTACCATCTGCTAATTCCATCATTGAACGTGCATAGTATTCGATAAAGTCGATACCTTCTGCTGCATCACCAACAGCCTCATCCCAAGGTTTACCTGCTTCATATACCATGACTGCAGAGATTTCCTCTTTACGACGGCGAATAATTGCTGCAACACGTAATAATAATTCTGCACGATCTTTATGTGACCATTGACGCCATGCTTTATAAGCTTTGTTTGAAGATTCAAACGCTTTATCTACATCTTCCTTAGTAGCTTTAGATACTTTAGCAATTAATTCCGATGTATTAGCTGGATTAATTGAATCAAATGTATCATCTTTAGTAATGTGCTCACCGTCAATCACAATCGGAAGTGTTTGACCAAGTTCACTTTTAACTTGCTCTAACGTTTTTTGAAATCTTTCTACATTTTCTTGTACTGAAAAATCAATCCCAGGTTCATTTTTGAAAGGTACTACCATTCTTAATTACCCCCTATGTATTTGTAAGAATTATAAAAATCAGTAAAACAATGACTTACTTAAAATGATAATTTGTGTCATTAATTTCATTCTACTATGCTTAGGGTTGTTTTTGCAATCGCTTACATTAACATTATCTGAAAAGTTTTAATTATTAGTCAAAGGTGGCTTATTTTTCGAAACAATCTAACTATATTATTCTAATTTTATATTTTTATAAAAATAAAGTATAATAAATTTACACAATTTAACGACATCAAGAAAAGGAAGTACACACATGAAAGCATTAATTACAGGCGGAGCAGGATTCATTGGCTCACATGTAGCCGAACATTTTGTTAAGCAAAATATCGAGGTACATGTCATAGATAATTTAAGTTCCGGATACTTACATAATATTCCCTTTGTTAATAAAGAACATATTTACGTAAAGGATATCACCGATTTTGAGTTTGTAACGCAATTAATACGTCAAGAACAATTTGATTATGTTATTCATTTAGCAGCCATGGTGAGTGTTGTTGAAACGATTGAGAAACCATCATTATCTAATCAAATTAATATTGATGCCACAGTTCATCTTTTAGAAACTATTCGAACGTATAATAAGCAAATTAAGAAATTCATATTTGCGTCATCGGCAGCCATTTACGGTGATCTACCAAGTTTACCTAAATCCGTTTCTCTCTCTAAACCGTCGCCATTATCTCCATATGCAATACAGAAATACGCTGGAGAACAGTATGCAAAGATTTACAATCATTTATTCGATATTCCCTGCGCTTGTCTCAGATTCTTTAATGTTTATGGCCCAAGACAAAATCCTAACTCGGATTATTCAGGTGTCATCTCAATAATGAATCATAAATTTACCAATCAAACTGAATTTACCTTCTATGGTGATGGTGAACAAACTCGTGATTTTGTTTACATTAATGATTTAATTGACGCTATGTGGCTTGTGCTTAATACCCCAACAACAAGTGGTTCAATATTCAACATAGGTACGGGCATACAAACAAATCTGAAAGCAGTTTTTAAAGCGTTTGAGAAGGGCTTCAAGTACAGTATCCCATGCCAATTTAAAGCACCAAGACTTGGAGATATTAAGCATTCTTGTGCTGACATTACACCACTTGAATCATTAGGTTATCACCCTAAATATGATATAGCTAAAGGCATTCAATCTTATTTAGCATATAATAAAGAACATGAAGTAAAATTATAAAACAATCGACTATAGACTCAGATAAATTTAAAAGACAATCTCTATTTAATTTCAATAGAAATTGTCTTTTTATCATTTTAATAAACCCATGGAATTACTACATGCTTTTTCCAATCATGATTAATACACATTCAAACGCTTTTTGGATCAAGAATTCTTTAAGTTTAATAGATATTGAATTTACTGATTATTTTAGAAGTTTATAGAACTCTTCTATCGCTAATTGATTGTATTCTTGAGCGTTAAACGTCTCATAATGTGGTGTTTGATGTTTGATAAAACGCTCTAAGCCGTGCTTAATATCATTGACATCATGACTCACTAACATACCATACTTACCATTATTTAATACATAACGATTCGCAATGATATCCGATGCCAATACATTCATACCAAGTGATAGTGCTTCAAGTAGAACCATTGATTGGCCTTCATAATAAGACGTTAACGATAAGACATCTGCTTGTTTCATAATATAGAATGGATTTTTTCGTTGTCCTAATAAAAAGACATGCTGTTCTAACTTCAACTTACGGATTTGTTGTTCTAATTTATGTCTTAATGGACCTTCTCCCATAATATATAATTTCGTATTAGGATAGTGCACGATAACCTTGCCAACCGCTTCAATTAATAAATCAAATCCTTTTTCAGGTGATAAACGGCCAACCGACACAATTTTAAAATCATCCTCTTTAAAAGGCACCGACGTTACTTTCCCTTTATTCACACTGACGAGCACCGGTACATTATTTTTCTCAAATTGATCAGCATCATCTAACATGAATTTCGATATTTTACTTAAATTAATCGTGTTTCTTGACGCTACAAATTTCTTATTTAGTGCTTTTTTAGCTATATTGCGCATATTTTGTTCTTTTGATGCATCAGAAACACATACCAGTTTATCAAATTGATCATACAATGTGATCAAACCTTTTAAATTTTGATAATGCGGTTTCACACCATTTACGGTTCTCTCCATGTCCGCTTTGATATCACTATGAAGGTAGACCAACTTACGTTTAGCAGTCGTAGCTAAAATAAGATTCGCCCAAAACATAGAATACCCACTGAAATCTATCGCATAATCAAATTGACTTTCACCTAATATTTTACGCATCTCACGTTCATATACATGTTTTGGATATAAGAAACGTTCTAATGCACTTTTTAGCCCTCGTTGTCTGACGAAGTCTACTTTATACGTCTCTTTTAACGACGCTGCTAATGGTCCAACTCTTAAAATAATTCTTACATTTTGATTAACATTATTCAGGTTATTCAAGATTTCTTCATTATTACTTCTATTTGTAAATAGAGTAACGTCGTATTGATTGTAATCAATATTTTCTAATAAATTAATAACAGACGATGTAATACCATTATTTTTCATCCCGCCAGGATAAATTAATAGTCGTTTTTTAGCACATTTCTTTTTCTTTTTACGTTTATGTTTTGAGGTAAATACCCGCTCAATCACCTTGTCAACAACATTTCCGTCATCTAGATAAGCATACGTCTTTTTAAACGTTTGATAGTTATGTTTCACCTTACTTAATTGATATGTTTTTTGTTGTATAGCTTGTACAACATCATCAATGGTATGCACAACCGGTCCCGGTAAATCTTGAGTGTTGATATACACTCCTCTTTCAAATTGATATGTTTCGTAGTCAGGTGTATAAAAGACAATGGGTTTATTTGTTACTAAATAATCAAAGAAGATACTTGAATAATCCGTTATCATTAAATCAACAAACGCCAATATTTCATTTGTATCAAAATAATCTGGAATAAGATATGGTTTTAGCGCCTCATTTTTAATTGCTTCTTTATAAATAAATGGATGAACCTTTACTAATACTTGATAATCAAGATGAAGTTTCAACTTTTCAACTTCTTCCACAATATGATTTAAACTTTCCTCAGGCGCGTTGACATCATCACCTCTCCAGGTAGGACAATATAACAATACTTTTTCATCAGTAATATCTATGTATGATCTTAATTCATTAATGAGCGTTTTTGAATCACCATTCAATGTAAGATCCATTCTCGGATAGCCAATTTCTAAAATTTGCCCACCATAAATGTTGTCCAATCTAAATGCCCTTTCAAAAATTTCTGACGTATGACGATTAGGACTTATGATATAATCACTCGATAAAAAGTTTTTAATAATATTTTGCGAACCACGCAAGCCATTTTCAAGGTCTAGACCCATATATTTGAGTGGTGTACCATGCCATGTATTCACATAAATTTGATCAGGCTTTTTAATGAAATAGGCTGGAAATGTTGAATTGTTAAATAGATACTTACATTCGGTTAGTGCTCTTAAATATTCTGGAGATTCTTTAATCACGAATTCAATATTTTTGTAATTCTCAAATTTCTTTTTATAAAATTCTAACGTTTCGGTAGTGTCGACAACCCATTTATGCGTATATTTTCGATATTTGGGATGATGAATCAAACGTTTAAAGATAGCATAAGGACTATCTGAAATACTCTTTCCATCTCTTACTTGGTATAGAATATCGTGTTGTTTAACTCTATTCGCTTCATAATTTTGCGCATAACGCATTATTTTACGTGTATAAGCTGAGTTATTTCTTCTTTGTAAAGGCGTCGTTATAAATTTGAATTTACGTCGACTTTGATTTTGTAAAAATGTCTTCAGTGTCATATTCATTTTCCTTTCTAAGTTGTATTTCGTTCTCTTAAGTTGTTGTCATAAAATGAATCCTTTGAGTTACATTTTGATTCTTAAGTATGTATGGAGATGAACTCCCATATACAGTCCAAATATATTATATCATTTATCTATCTTATATATTATATAACTAATTTATTTTATATATTAAATTCTTAGATACAAAAAAACCTTTAAGCCACTGGACGACTCAAAGGTTATTTATACCTGACCTATGAAATGACTATTTAGGCGCATCATTTTCATTTATCTCTCTTATTACTTTAGGTGGTACACCGGCAACTAAACTATTTGGTGGTACATCTTTAGTTACGACACTTCCTGCTGCTATAACTGAACCATCTCCAATCGTTACACCAGGTGTGACAACGACATTGCCACCAAACCAAATATTATTTCCAATAGTAATCGGCTGTGCTAACTCTAATCCTGCATTACGTTCTTTAGATGTTAATGGATGATGCGCAGTATAGAATCCACAAGATGGCCCTATAAATACATCATTACCGATTGTGATGCCTCCTCCATCCATAAAATAGCAATTACTATTAACAAACACATTTTTGCCTAATTTAACATTCCAACCATAATCTGTATCGAACGGACTATTAATTGCGACATTCTCTAATGTATAACCAAATAATTCAGTTAATATAGCCTGTCTTCTAGTGTCATCACTCGGACGCGTTTGGTTAAAGTCAAAACATAAATCTTTTGCACGTACTCGTTCAGTTTCCAGATCTTTATCAAAATTGGCATCATACCACTGGTGTGCTAACATCTTTTCTTTTTCTGTCATTGTACTTACCCACCTTCATTTAATATTTATATTACAGTTTAAACAAATTAAGTGGTTTTCGCACGGAAACACTCTCTTTTTCAACATAAAATAAGCCATAAAGGCACTCAACACCTTTATGGCTCAATATAAGAAAGCTTACTTTTAAGTTGTAATATAGTCGCCACCATTAACATGAATAATTTGACCAGTGATGTAAGAACTATCTGCATTTGTCGCAAGGAACACATAGGCTGGCGCTAGTTCAGCCGGTTGTCCACGTCGACCCATTGGTGTGTTGCCACCTTGGTTCTCTACTTTGTCCTCATCAAACGTAGCAGGAATTAATGGCGTATAAATTGGACCAGGAGCCACGCCATTAACTCGAATATTTTTCTCCATTAGCGTAGTTGCTAGTGAACGTGTAAATGAAACAATCGCACCTTTAGTTGAAGCATAATCAATTAAATGTCCAGAACCACGATACGCCGTCACACTTGTTGTATTAATAATTGTATCGTTGTCACTTAAATATGGAACGGCAGCTTGTGATAAGAAGAACATGCCAAATATATTTGTTTCGAATGTATCTTTAAATTGTTCAGGCGTAATGTCCATGAAACTATCTTGAGGATATTGAACCGCACCATTATTAACTAGAATATTTAAATTACCAAAGTCTTGAACAACTTGTTGCACTAATTCTTTAGATTGCTGTGCATCTTTTAAATCATGAGCATATGCTTTAGCCTTCACGCCAATCTCTTTAAGACGATTAACAGTTTCCTCTGCATCTTCATGCTCATCATAATAACCAATAGCTACATTAGCGCCTTCTTTAGCAAACAAGATTGCAACAGAGCGACCAATCCCTGAGTCACCACCAGTAATTAATGCAACTTTACCTTGCAATTTACCAGCTGCTTTATATTCATCTAGTTCTGAAATGGGTCTAGGATCCATGTCTTTCTCTGTTCCTGGTTGACGATTTTGAGTATAACCTTTAATTTGTTTATGGAATTCTAATAGATTCATTCATTTTCACTCCTTATCCATTTACTTAACCGTTCCCAATAAAGACTTTTTTGAAACAATAGATCAATGTGCATAGAACCGGTCAAATTATTACAACTTTAGAACGATAAAAAGTCAGTCCCCTAGTCTCATGCAATTTTATTAGAAAGCCTATATAATTAAATTAAACTTCTATTAAAGAAACCAACTAAAGCCACTAACGAGATATTACAGAAAAAGGAGTGCGACATTCTATGAGAGGTTTATTGAAAGGTATTATTGCATTGCTTATCATTCTTGGCGTTGTAAAGACATTCCAAGATCATGATGTAATGAACGAAGCAAATTATTATTATAATCAAGCGAAAAACGGTGAACTTGTTCAAAATATATCCAACTTTGATTTTAATAATTATAAAGACTTAAATTTAGAAAATTTTAAGCCATCTGATTTTTTCTAAGTAAACTATATAATCATTACAATACAATAGTAGTTAGTAGTCTAGGACATAAATAATATAATAATGCTATTTTGCAAATTCGAAGTAGTAGGACAATGAATTCACAAAGAATTCTGTCCTACTTTTTTTATGCGAAAAAGTAAGACAGAAACATTGACTTGAATACCCTAAGGGGGTATATTATGTATGAATTGTAATGGAGGTGTCTTAATGAGCAATAGACAAAATGCCACATTGAACATTACTGGTATGACTTGTGCAGCTTGCTCAAATCGTATTGAAAAACGATTAAATAAAATGGATAACGTAAAAGCACAAGTTAATTTGACAACGGAAAAAGCAACGATTGAATATGATACTAAAGACTATGCAATAAATGACTTTGTTACGACGGTTCAAAAACTTGGGTATGATGTAGTCATTGACAAAGCTGAGTTAGACATAACTGGTATGACCTGCGCAGCATGTTCAAATCGTATAGAGAAAGTATTAAATAAAACGCCAGGTGTTAAAGATGCGATAGTTAATTTAACGACTGAACAAGCTATGATAGCGTATTATCCTGGGCAAACGGATTTAGATACCTTAATTGGACGAATTAGAAACTTAGGTTACGACGCGCAGCCTAAACAATCCGAAGAAGATCAAGCAACACGAAAACAACAAGAACTTAAGCATAAGCGAAATAAATTAATGATCTCTGCTATTCTGTCATTACCTCTATTAATGACAATGCTCGTCCATCTCTTTAATATGCATTTACCCGACATATTAATGAATCCTTGGTTCCAATTTATCCTTGCGACACCTATACAATTTATAATTGGTTGGCAGTTCTATGTTGGTGCTTATAAAAATTTACGTAACGGTGGCGCTAATATGGATGTGCTCGTTGCATTAGGCACTAGTGCAGCATACTTTTACAGTATTTATGAGATGATTAAATGGTTAACAGGTGCCACAAACATGCCTCACCTTTACTTTGAGACAAGCGCTGTACTTATCACATTAATTCTTTTTGGAAAATATTTAGAAGCACGTGCTAAATCACAAACGACGAATGCATTAAGTGAATTACTTAACTTACAAGCAAAAGAGGCACGCCTAATTGATGATAATGGTATCGAGAAAATGGTACCGCTCAACCAAGTTAATGTAGATGATATTCTGTTAATTAAACCTGGTGAAAAGATACCTGTCGATGGTCAAATTATTAAGGGTGAAACTGCTATTGATGAATCAATGCTAACAGGTGAATCAATGCCAGTTGATAAATATGTTGATGATGCAGTGATAGGCTCAACTATGAATACGAATGGTGTTATTACAATTAAGGCAACTAAAGTTGGCAAAGATACTGCCCTATCCAATATTATTAAAGTGGTTGAGGAAGCCCAAGGTTCTAAAGCACCTATCCAACGTTTAGCTGATATTATATCAGGCTATTTCGTTCCAATTGTTATTGCCATTGCTTTACTGACATTCTTAATTTGGATTACACTTGTACATCATGGTCAATTTGAAGATGCACTTGTTGCTGCGATATCAGTTCTAGTGATTGCTTGTCCATGTGCACTTGGTTTAGCTACACCCACTTCAATAATGGTTGGAACTGGTCGCGCCGCTGAAAATGGTATTTTGTTTAAAGGTGCCGAATATGTCGAACGTACACATCAAGTTGATACAGTTGTGTTTGACAAGACAGGAACACTTACACACGGCAAACCAGAGGTAACTTATTTCGAAGGTGACAAGGATATCTTAGCTTTAGTTGCTTCAGCTGAAAATAACTCTGAACACCCACTTGCTACTGCAATTGTTACTTATGCCAAACAACACAAAGTTAACTTAGTAAATGTCACAAATTATCAAACATTACCAGGTAACGGAATACAAGCTGTTATAAATAATACTAAGTTACTTGTAGGCAATCAAAAATTAATGTCAGAACATCAAATCAATATACAAAGCATTAAGCAGAAAATGGAACATATGGAAGCTGATGGACATACTGTTATGCTAATTGCCTATGGCGACGAACTAAAGGGCATGGTTGCTGTAGCTGACACTGTTAAAACATCTGCTAAAGAAGCTATCCAACAATTATCATCTATGAATATTAGAACGGTTATGCTAACTGGTGATAATGAACGAACTGCAAAAGCTATTGCTAAAGAAGTCGGTATTGATCAAGTCATTGCTGGCGTTCTACCTGAAGATAAAGCACAACATATAACGCAATTACAAGAACAGAAGCATAGAGTTGCTATGGTAGGCGATGGAATTAACGATGCTCCTGCACTTGTCAAAGCAGATATCGGCATTGCAATGGGAACGGGTACAGAAGTAGCAATAGAAGCTGCAGATATCACCATTCTTGGAGGAGATATCCAATTAGTTCCTAAGGCCATTCATGCAAGTCGGAAAACAATTCGCAATATTAAACAGAACTTATTCTGGGCATTTGGATACAACATTGCAGGCATCCCTATTGCGGCAATGGGATTACTTGCACCTTGGATAGCTGGTGCTGCGATGGCCTTAAGTTCAGTTAGTGTTGTAAGTAATGCCTTAAGACTAAAACGAATGAAATTATAATTATGAAGCATTTCTATTTTATTTCTTTGTTTATTAAAAAGGAGTAAAATATGGGTATATATGAGTAAGAACAACGGAGGTGACAGGTATGATTAATAAAGTAATTAACGTTGAAGGTATGAGCTGTGACCATTGCAGAAACGCTGTGGAATCTGCATTAGCTAAATTAAATGGTGTGACTTCAGCAGAAGTAGACTTAGATAAGAATCAAGTTCGCGTAGATTACGACGAAAACAGAGTATCAGTTGAACAAATGAAAGAAGCTATTGAAGATCAAGGCTACGATGTAAAATAAGATCTGGATAAGAAACCTGCTTTTGTTAAGCGGTCAATCTAACCCGTATAAAAGTGATTTAAAATATAAGCGAATTTTAAGAAGTGAGCATTCGCTAAAGCTAATTAAAGGAGTTGAGTCTGGGACAATGAATTCACAAATAATTCTGTCCCACACCCAACTCCATTTTTTAATTCACTCTTAATTTAGTAGTACCTGTATTAATAACATCAATGACTGCATCAAGTGCATCAACAATCAAATTCTTAACTGCCGCATCAGTATAAAACGCAATATGTGGTGTTAACCAAATATCTTCTCTAGCAATTAATTCATCTAATAAGTCATCATTAATCACTTTATCACGGTAATCTCCAGGGAATAATCCTCTTTCATGCTCATATGTATCTAATGCAGCACCTTTAATTTGACCACTATCAATTGCATCAAGTAATGCTCTCGTATCAACAATCGATCCCCTAGCTGCGTTTACAAATACGGCCCCTTTTTTAAATTTTGAAAATAAATCTTTATTGAAGAGATGTGGATTATATTTCGTTGCTGGAATATGAACTGTAACAATATCTGCATCACGTAAAGCTTCTTCCAACGTATCCTTATACTCAACATATTGCGCAACCTTTTCATTAGGAAATGGATCATATGCAACAACATGGCTTCCATACCCTTTTGCAAAAATGCTTGCCACTATCGAACCAATACGTCCTGTTCCTATAACAGCTACGGTCAAATCACTAATTGAACGTGACAATATAGAAGGTTCCCATCTAAAATCATATTCTCGAAGTTTACGTTGAATATCGTTCTGATTTCTTACAATATTAATCGCTTGTGTTACTGCAAACTCTGCAATTGAACTCGGTGAATACGACGGTACATTGGATATTATAATGCCATATTGTGTAGCTAAATTTAAGTCGTAAGTATCAAATCCAGCACTACGTTGTGCAATATGTTTAATACCAAATTGTTGCAATTTGGCAAATACATCTTCCGATATTGGGTGTTGTTGAGATAAAGATAAGCCATCAAATCCTTGAACACCATCGACATTATCTTCTGTTAATATTTCTTTATTTAACTCTACTTCGACATTATTTTGTTCCGCCCACTCTTCAATGTAAGGAATATCTTCGTCTCGTACACTCATTATTTTAATTTTAGTCATAAAATTTCATCCTTTCTATTTGTGACTTCTTATTACTCGTTATATAAATAGGATAAAGAAGCTAATCGTTTAGCCGCTTCAGTTAATAATTGGTCATCTAATGCTAGGGAAATACGGACGTAATGACGACCATTTTCACCAAATGGAATGCCAGGCGCCACTAAGATCGATTGTTCTTTTAACAAATACTGTTCAAATGATTCACTATCATACCCTGGTGGTGTTTGAAGCCATGAGTAAATACCACCTTTAGAATGTACAAATGGTAAGTTGGCATCTTTTAATTGCTTTTCAAACGTGTCACGACGACGTTTGAATGTTTCATTTTGTTGATCTAGAAAGTCATCATAGTGATTAAGTGCGTATGTTGCTGCATCTTGAAGGGCACCAAACATACCAGCATTAGTATGTGTTTGATATTTTTTAAGCGCTTGTATCATGTCTTTGTTACCTACTGCGAATCCTACTCTAAATCCTGACATATTATAGCCTTTGGATAATGAAAAGATTTCAATTGCTACTTCCTTTGCATCTTTAGAAGCAAGTATACTTGGGTTCTTTGCATCAAATCCAAAAGCACTATAAGCGAAATCATGAACGATCTTTGTATGTGTACCTTTAAATCTTTGAATCGCTTCGTCAAACACTGCTTTAGTAGCCGTTGATCCAGTAGGATTATTTGGGTAAGTCAAATAAACGAGTGACGTACGTGCTAATGTTTGTGCATCTACTTTGCTCCAATCTGGCAAATAATGTGGAGGCTCCAAATTAAGTGGTACTGGATTGGCATCAGCAAGCATGACACCAGCGAGATAATCCGTATAACCTGGGTCTGGAAGTAGCACGTTTTCTCCAGGATTAACAATACATGTAGGCAAAGCCACTAAACCATTTTTAGTACCATAAAGTATGCACACTTCATCATCTTTATGTAGCTCAACACCATATTGTCTTTGATAGAAATTAACAATTGCTTCTTTAAAGGATTCCTTACCATGAAATGCACCATATTTTTGATTTTCAGGAATTCGAACAGCATCAGCAAAGTGATCAACGATGCCTTTAGGCGTTTCGCCATCCGGGATACCAACTGCCATATTAATTAACGGTAGTGGTCCATGCTCAACCTTACGTCCCATTGTCTTACCAAAGTAACTATCAGGAATATTGGCTAGTTTATTAGAAATTGTCATTATTTACCCCCTTTTAAAATTAAAAAAGCTATATATCACTCTCAATTGATAGTGACATATAGCTTAGTTATGACTATGACACTTATCTTTGAGGCATACCTCTTTGGAATTAGCACAGTACTTTTGTCTTTTAAGTCTGTTGCTGAAGTTTCATTGGGCCAAATCCCTTCACTTCTCTGGATAAGTCTATTGAATTAATATTTATTGTATCAGTTCAATAAGTATTGTCAATATTTATAATTTTCAGATTTATAGCAAGTTTTACTTTATTTTCCGTGTTCTATATCTTCTAACATTGCTTCGGCAGTAATTTTAGCACTAGTCAACACAATTGGCACACCTGCACCAGGGTGCGTACTTGCCCCTGCGAAGTATAAGTCTTTATAATCTCTTGATACATTTGGGGGTCTATAATAATTACTTTGTGTAAGTGTTGGCATAAGCCCAAATGCTGAACCGAATTTGGCATTATAACGACTCTCAAAATCAAGCGGTGTAAATACTGTTTCAGATACAATATCCTGACGTATATCTTTAAGTGCCTCAATCGTTTCTAATTTGTTATAAATGACATCTTTCGCTTGTTCAACCCTGCTAGGATCGTTCCAGTCAATTTCACCTGTCTTCAACTCAGGGACTGGCATTAAGACATACATCCCTGTCTGATCTTTAGGCGCTAATGTTTCGTCTTCTACAGATGGGAAGTAAAGATATAATGATGGATCATCAGGCATCTTACCACTAAAAATGTCATCAATATTGCCTCTAAAATCTTTAGCAAATACAACATTATGTACATGTAATTTATCACGTAATTGACGATTAATACCTGCATAAATTAAAAATGCTGAACATGAATAGTCCATGTTATCTACCTTTTCAGGAGAATAGTTCTTTAAAGGTGAGTGCGCAGGCATTAAGTTTTGTGCCACGTATGGAAAGTCAGCAGTACATAGCACTTTGTCAAAACGTCGAATATCACCATTAACACGTAGACCATCTGCACGTTTAAATTTAGGATCAATAATGATTTCTTGTACATCTGCATTAAGTTCTACTTTAACACCATGGTCTTGACCAAGTTGTAGTAAACCTTGCGCTAAGCCATACATACCGCCTTTTATATAATGAACGCCATGTACCATTTCAATCATTGGAATAATAGAATAAATTGAAGGCCCTTGTTTAGGATCAATACCTATGTATAACGTTTGAAATGCGAGTAACTTACGTATTTTTTCATTGGATACATAATTATCTATTAATTGATTCGCATTATTAAATGTCTTTAATTTTAATCCACGATATAGCGTCAATGGGTTATAAAATTCACTTGGTTTACGGAATGTTCGTTCAAGGAAGTATTTGCGCGCCACTTCATATCGTTTATACACATCCGTTAAAAATTGCATAAAACCTTGAGTAGAACCTGGTTCTATCGCTTCTAACGTTTGACTAAGTTGTGCTAAATCAGTTGATACACTCACTTTATCTTTATCAGAAAAATAAATATCAAAAATATGTGTTAGTGGCTTCATATCTACGTAATCTTCAAAACGTTTGCCACTTTCTTCAAATACAGCTTTATAAACATCCGGTACCATCACTATGGTTGGTCCCATATCAAAAGTAAAGCCATCTTTCTTAAATTGGCTCATACGGCCACCAACTTGTTCATTCTTCTCAAATATTGTAACTTGATGACCTTTAGCGGCTAATCGTGCTGCAGCTGCTAAGCCGGTAACGCCAGCGCCTACTACTGCTATATTCATATATCTCACCTAATCTTTATATTTTTTCTTTAAATTGCGGTAGATTTTATGTTTTTTCCATTTAGAAACGTACGCACGGTCTTTCAATGAGTAATCTGCTTTACGTACTTCGGTTAATATACCTCGATATACTTGGGCTGCTAACTCAATAATCATTCGAGATTCTTCATTGTATACATCAAGATGATTTAAAACCATGTCATAGTTATTATCGGCTAATGTAGCGTAGAATTCCCAAATTTTAATGTAATTGTCAGAGGGTTGATCACGTTCTATTTCATCAGCAATTGAAACATTAAATTCATTTAAACGTGCTTTACTAAAGTAAATACGCCCGTTGCGATAATCTTCACCAACATCACGTAGTATGTTCGTTAATTGAAGCGCCTCACCTAATTGCTTTCCATACTCATATGCTTCATCTGATGGTGGCGTTGCTAGTATTGGGATCAGTAATACGCCTACAGTTCCCGCAACACCATAACAATAATCTAGTAGACCACGATCTGTTTCAAACATTTCGAAATGCTGGTCTGCTTCAACCGTATCAATTAAGTCATAGAGGGCTTGGAAATTCATTTGGAAATGTGTAGCTGCATCAGCAAATGCCATCATAATGCGGTCATCACTTTCAAATGTCGTTGTTGTTTGATGTTCAATAGCTTTAACATCACGGTTAATCTTATGTAGATATTCCACGTCTTGGTGTACATCGATACTATCATCAACGATTCTACAAACTGCATAAATCGCCCAGATTGCTCGTCGTTGTTGTTCTGGTAACATATCAAACGCATATGAGAAACTCTTAGAGTAATCTTTCATAATTTGATGACAATATTGATAATTTTCTTCTAATGTGCTCATGGAGAACCCCCTGCTAAATATTATTTAATACTAAATTGTCGTCCTTTCCATTTTACCTGTTTCGTGTAATGAATGTGACGATATGAATTTATATAAATTAAAACAAACACTAAAAACAATATTGGGTTAATAGCTAAAAATAAAATTGAAAAACGTCCTACTCGACGATGTAATCGAATAAATTGTAATGTATATAAACTATATGATAACGCCATTCGCTTAAATGACAAAGTTTTCATAAATAAACTAAGTATTAATCCGCTAAATGAGGTGATACTTCCCATCATCCATAAGATAATTAACATCATGATATGAGGTTGTGTTGACGAAACACCTACCGCTAAGTGTTTCGTCCATCCCTCTATCATTGTTTTAAATCCCGCTTCATACATTCTAAAGCTAACAAATCCCTGACCTTCAAATTGCGTCACTGGCAAATGGCAACGATGAAAGGCTTTTCCTAAAGAAAATCCTTCAATAATATGAGATGCAGCATTTTTATGTCCTTGTGTCAGGATATAATCGGATTTGTTCATAACTGTAACAGGTCCAAATGCTAATGACCCTCCTTTAGATTTAGATAAAGTTGAAAAACTATTTGTACCTACAACTGTCATAAGATTAAACATAGCCGATAAGTGTTCATAAGGTTGATGAACAACATGATACGGTTGAATACTCATTAAGCCACGATACTGTTGTCGCGCATATGACTGAATAATTGCCTCTAGGGCATATTTATTATTCAATTCTACATCTGCATCCATAAAGATAAGAATTTCTGACGCTGTATAAGAAGCACCTAGATAACATGCATATGACTTACCAACCCAGGTATTACTATTGTTGTCATACGTCACATTATACACTTTTGCGCCCATCTCTCGTGCTATTTCAGCTGTTCCATCATTTGAATCATCGTCCATGACAATACATTCAACTCGTATTGATTGCCGAGACAAACTTTTTAACAATTTGGGTAATCTCATTTCCTCGTTGCGCGCTGGTATAATCACACTTATAGATTGAGTTGTTTCGCCCTTATGTTTCTTATTAAACGAGAGTAAATGACGACGACTATACATTAAATAACCACTGACTAATGATAGACCTGTACTTGCATGAAGAAGTGACTCCAATTTAGTCATAGTTGCATAACCTCTAATCTCTTGAAGCATTAGTAACTTTACTTTCAAGTGCATTAATTTTATCCGCTACTTGTTGTCCGCTTAATGTTACCATCGGCATACCGCCACCAGGATTAACAGATCCTCCTACAAAGAATAAGTTATCAAAGTATTGACTTTGTTTAGGAAACTTGAATCCTTTATTTTTCTTCTTATCTGCGACTACACCATAAATGGCACCTTTATTAGAACCATACGCTTGTTCAATATCATGTGGCGTCCAAATATCTTCATATATGATATATTGGCGCAAATCTGTAAGCCCCATTTGCTCTAATTTATCCAAAACACGCTCTCGGAAGTCACGATATTGTTCCTCTGTAAACGGTTCGTCTTGAATGTACGGAATATGTGGTAATACTTTTAAATTTTCATGTCCTTCTGGCGCTTGAGATGCATCCGATTTATTTGAATTAACAAGATAAATCGTTGGGTCTTGTGGCAATACTTTATCATGAAACACTTCTCGATAATTACGCTTAGAATCACTTGAGAAGAGGAAATTATGATGTGCCAATTGAGGATATGCTTTGTCTACTCCTAAATGCATCACATAGCCAGATGCTGCAGGTTCATAAACTTTCTCAAATTGCGCTATTTTTTTATTTGAAAAGTGCAGTAAGTCACGATACGTAGGTATCACTTCTCTATTAGAAACAATGTAATCTGCACTCACATGTGAACCATCATCTAATCTAACGCCTGTAACATGATTAAAATGCGTATCAATACTATGTATATCCGTACCGGTATGAATGGTTACGCCCTCTTCAATTGCTAATTGTTCCAATGCACGTGCAAGTTTATGAATACCACCTTTAACGTACCACAATCCTTGTTCATATTGCATGTGAATTAAAAGCGAAAGTACTGCTGGTGCATCATAAGAAGAAGACCCAACATATTTTATAAAATAGCCAAGCATATCTCTTAATTCTTGTTTCTCAATATAACGATTAATAGCTTGTTGCATTGTTGAGAAGTAATCCACACCTTTAAGTGAACGCAATGGTCTCTGGTATTTAATAATTTCAGAAACTGTATCAAGCCCTAGTGCAAAGTAGCCTTTTTCCGTGAAGCGATGGATTTTTTCTGCATAATTTAAAAATTGATGAAGTTGCTGAATATCGTCATTGGTAAGATAGGTATTGGCATTTAACATTTGAGACAAGTCTTCATATAAATCTATAACTTCACCATTAGTGAAGAAACTACGCCATTGTAAAGGTAATCGTTCAATAGTAACATAGTCTTTCATTTCCTTATCACTATAGTTAAACAAGTTTTCAAATATGTATGGCATCGTTAAAATAGATGGACCTAAATCAAAACCGAATCCCTCTGTTTCTAAACGATTTACTTTCCCACCAATGTGGTTATTCTTCTCATAAAGCGAAACATCAAAGTCACTTTGAGCAAGACGAATAGCAGCTGATATCCCACCTAGTCCTCCACCTATAATGATGATTTTCTTTTGCGACATGTACGTTCACCTCTTTTCATTCTTAGTTGATAGTAATGTTCTAACCTAGGACGATTGTATCGTTGCGTGAGTATGATCGGTAAATTTGCCGAAATCACATAACAAAAATTAATGAATAGTATATATTTAGGCGCTTTGATAAAAACAACTACAGGGATCATTGATAACCAATGAACAAGTTCTGCACGGCGCATTTCTAAAATCATAAAATGTATATCTTCTAATTTAAATGAAGCCAGTCGCCTTTTATTATAGATACGATAATTGAATTGAGCTGCTTCTGGAATGTAATGTTTCCATTTATTAATACGAAATAGTTTATTCCATAAAGCGCCTCTCTTTTCCCACGACCATATTTTAAAAACTGATGCATACCTCACAAATAAAGAGGACGGGCATCGTAACATGATATTAGATAGTGATAATTGTACGGTTGTCCAGAACACACTATGTATTAAACCTAGTTTTAATACTTTTCTTAATGTCATTGATATTCAACACTTTCGATTTGTATATTGTCTTAGTATCTTCCCTATAATCGCGGTCGGTAAACGTTATGCTACAGTGTCTATTAAAACACAAAAAAAGAGGCCGACCTTAAAGTCGACCTCTTTTCTCGATAACTCGATGTACTATCCAGTTACCTTAGTAAATCCTACCACCAACCGTGGCTAGCACGGAATGCAATTGCTGCATCTAATGAACCGTAACGGCTATTAGCGTAGTTAATCATACCTTTAGTTTGTGAAGCTACTGAACCAGTACCCCATGATTCCATAGTTTGACCTAAACCTCTGTAACCAGCTGGGTTAACTGCGTTAGGATTACCACCTGATTCAGGCATTACGATTGCGTTCCAAGCAGCTTCAGTACCACCATTAGCTAAGAATTGAGCTTTAACTGATCCACCAGTTGAAACTGATGAAGATGATGAAGTTGAAGCTGAGTATGAAGTTGTTTTTGGTGCAGATACTGCTTCAACGTTAGTGTTGCTTGATTGTTGGTTTGAGCTTACTGATTGAGTTGAAGCTTCGTTGCTGTATGAAGCTGAGTAGTCAGTTGATTGAGCAGCTGGAGCAGCTTGTGTAGTTGCTACTGTGTCAGCACCACCAACGTAAGTGTAATCCCAAGACCAAGATTGACCGTCTGAAGTGAAGTTGTATTTGAAACCATCTTTAACGAATGTGATGTTGTATGCACCAGCTTGTACTGGGTGAGCATTTAATTCAGATGGGTTGTTTTGAGCTAAGTTAGCTAATTGTGCATAGTTTGTAGTTGATTCAGATGCATGTGCACTGTTATCTGTAGTTAATGCATAACCTGTTACTCCTAAAGCTACTGCTAATGACGACGCGATTACTGTTTTTTTCATAATAAAAAATTCCTCCAAAAAAATTTAGTTTATATTTTCGTTTTGTTAAATTCTTAAGTTATTGTGTTTTGCTCTGTGTTTAACTTTTGACAATAAGTACTATATCATAAAAAAACGCCAATAGTATTACGCTTATCTTACAAAAAATTACAATGAACGACTTGTTTTGTAACATTGAAATATTTATATTTCATTCTGTAATATTATTTTTTGAACAAATCGTTTAAAATTTCATCATGAAATAAGGTTTTACAATACTCTTTTAAGAAATTTACAACAATTTTACATATTCTGTAATATTACAAATTGCCATTTTGTTACAATGCCGTAATATTTCTAACAACTTAGAATATATTCAATTTATTTATATAACATATAAAAACCAAGAAACGATTCTATATTCAACCGTTTCTTGGTTTATTAATCAACTTATTACATTATAATCTTATAAATTAATAATCCTTGACGCCCCATAACACTTTTTCACATTTACGAATAATATACTTCATTATTTCTATTCTTGATGTTTTCTTATGATCTGCAGGTACGACTAGCCATGGTGCATGTGTTGTATTTGTTTTTTTAACCATGTCGTGGCTGGCTTCAACGTATAAATCCCACTTGTCACGATTACGCCAATCTTCATCAGTGATTTTCCATTGTTTATCAACATTATTTTGACGATCTTTAAAACGTTTAAGCTGTTCCTCTTTATCTAATGTCAGGAAGAACTTTAGGATAATCGCACCTTCATCGGTCCACATCTTTTCAAATGCGTTGATCTCATCATAGGCACGTTGCCATTCATTCGTTGTTGCAAATCCTTCAATTCGCTCAACTAATACACGACCATACCAACTTCTATCAAATAATTCGATATGACCGCTTCTTGGCATATCCTTTGCAAAGCGCCATAAATAATGATGTTTCAATTCAACATCTGTAGGTGCGCTGATGCCATTAACTTCATAACCAGTAGGATCAAGCTTTTCTCTAATACGCTTAATATTACCGCCTTTTCCTGCTGCATCCATTCCTTCAAATACAAGAATTAACGGAATTTTTCTATCATATAATGCAAATTGTATTTCGCGCATACGTTTCTGCAGTTCAGTAATTAATGTTTTATATTTTTCTTTAGAAACTTTTTCTACATCTTTATCAAACAATTCAGTAGAAAAGTGCTCTGAGAATTCACCATCATAGGTTTTATCCTTCGCATGATGTTTTGCTATGGCTTGTTCTAAACGTTCAATTATGTGTTCATACATCTTTTCAATCGCCATTTGGCGTTCTGTATAGTCAATAATCTTCCATTGTTTATCCTGTTTAATAAATTGATGCATATCTTCTAAATACGTTTCTGTTGATAGTACACTTCCATACTCTTGAACTTTCCAACGCATCAGTGGATTTTCTTTTGTTTGTTTAATATGTTCTTGTCTTTTATCTTCATTGATTTCAATAAAGAATTTGATGATTTCATAATCATCTTCGATTAACATATCTTCAAAAGATGCAATTTGTTCTGTTAATACATCATAATTTTTATATCTATCGTGTTTAATTTCGTTTTCTCGATAATCTAAATAATGAGAGTACCAGCTTCTAAAATAGACATTGATATCACCTTTTTTAGGTAATGTATTCCAATATTTTTGTAAAAATTGATAACGCAAATCATCCTTTTGTGGTGATTGTGTCGCAATAAAATGTGTATATTTGGCATCAAAATTGAGTAATAATTCATTTGAAAGTCGTGTTTTTCCAGAAGCAGGGACACCTTCAAATAAAATCATAATTGGAATACCTAATTCGTGTGTCTGTCTTGTAAGCTCAGCTGTCTTTAGTGCTAATTTTTCGATTTTATTAGCCATTAACCATTCACCCTTTATGTAACTTATTATTTCATTTTTATTGTAACACTATTTATTTCATATTTTATCTTAATCTCTATATGTATTCTCATTTTCAAAAAAGAATTGATAAAATGCGATAATCAACACTTTATCAATTCCTATTTAACAAATGGTTAACCCATAAATTTATATATGTCGTTTGTATAAAGACGTAATACTTTTCGGAAAATAATATCTAAAATAAATGCAGTTACTAATGGTACAACAAAGAATCCCAAAATAATGAGTAAGATACTTAATATTGCAGAATCTACGTGTAAGAATTTAAAAGCACTAATTGGTCCAATCATCCCAATGAAACCAAATCCTGCAGACTCTTTAGTCCCCGCAATACCAATCAAGCTACCTGCAATTCCTGAAATACCAGCAGTTATAAGAATTGGTAACATTATAATTGGATATTTCACCATGTTAGGCATCATCATTTTCACACCGCCGAAGAATATAGAAATTGGTACTGCAACTCGGTTCACTTTGCTTGTCCCAATAAGTAATACTGCTTCAGTAGCTGAAATACCAATAGATGCTGAACCTGCTGCAAGACCTGTAATCCCTATAGCAATGGCTATCGCAACTGTTGATAATGGTGAAATAATAATAAAACTAAAGACCATAGAAATGAGCATACACATCAATACAGGTTGTAGTTCTGTGAAGCTATTAACCATATTACCAATGCCAGTTGTAATCATATGTACGTATGGCAATATAAGTACACCAATTGTAGCGGACAAACCACCTACGATAGTTGGATACACAATCAGTGCCATGCTACCGACACGTTTTTCAATTAATAAAATAAATAGTACAGCAATCGTTGCAGTAATCATCGTATTAATTAAGTCACCAATGCCTGCAATTACCCAGGCACCGTTCTTAAATTGTGCTGCCCCGCTTCCTACATAAGATGCACAAGCAACAACTGCAATCGCTAATGGCGTCATATCAAATTTCAAAGCAATGAGCGCTCCGATTAATGCGGGTACTGTAAATTGCATTGCTTGTACGACATGTAACAAAGTTCCAAAGAATGGATGGTGATGCATGAATGCTTTAAAGATTTCTCCCAAAATGGCATTTGGTACTAAACCAACAACGATACCGATAGCTACGCCCGATAGCACTCTAAATGTAAAATCTTTAACGCCTATTTCTCTAAGTGTTGATGTCATATAAAAAACCTCCTATTGTTTAATCTGCACACTTAATATGTTGATCAGCCTACTTACTGATGATTGATGTCACATGTAATCAACTACTCACGTCAATCATTTGAATAAGTAATGATAGATTTTACTATATCATAAATTCTAAATTTTCAGAATATTATTTTTATTTTTTCTCAAAAAAGTAACATTTAACGATAATGATTGGATTCCAAAATTTACTTCTTGCTTAATAGGTATGAATTTTTTGATATTAAAAAATCTGAAACATGACTCAGGCTTCAGATTTTTAATACTATCTATTTTGTTTTTCATATCAGATATTAAATAAACTCTTTTCTTTTTTTGGTAGTTGATCAATAAATGATTGAGGATCTTCTGCATAATCATTGCCTATGCCATCCTTCATTCTTTGAAAATGTAAATGCGAGCCAGTTGTCTGTTCACCTGTATTACCAGATAAAGCAATCACATCACCAGCTTTAACTTGTTGACCTTGAGTTACCTTGAAATCATTTAAATGCATATACCATTGATGATATTGGCCATTATCTTCAGAGATTTGTATCACTTTACCACCTAAATCATCTTCAAATAACCTTGTGACAACACCATCTGTCGCTGCTAACACTTCAGTATCTTCAGGTAAGTCATAATCATTCCCATAATGTTTGTCATTACCTTCAAACTCTAAACCATGATTATATGTGCCATAACCATGCGTCAAACGTCCATCACTATTCCAGTCACCATATTGATTATCATCATTTAAAGACATTTGAGATGGTTGCATATCAATTTCACGAATTAAATATGTTACGGATACACCGATACCTACACATATCAGTATAGTCATAACTATTTTGATAAATTGTTTCAAACATCGCTCTCCTTTTTATTTCATTATTATTCTGTATATTATCAAACATCACGACAAGAAAGTGTATACTTTGCTTACATTCAGACTAATTGACTAGATAATGAACAAAATTGACTATTATACTAGATAATGAACAAAATTAACTATTATAATAGTAGAAACTCGTCTCATAATTAATTTTAACCATAATGAAATTAAAAATTTTATTAGGAAATTGAAGTTTGACTACTCTACAGTTTAGGTTGATAGTTACATATCATTGTAAGCGTGAACTTTGACAACCTTCTCTTTTCGACAGATAATTTAATGTAAGCTATAGGTCAACAAGGGAGGTGCCTATATTGACTACGACTAAAGTGGATCCTCGTATTATCAGAACAAAGAAACTGCTGGTCGAAGCGTTTCAAGAGGTTTCCCGAGAGAAAAAGATGTCACAAATCACTGTTAAAGATATTACTGAACGTGCCACGGTCAACCGTGCTACTTTCTACGCACATTTTACAGATAAATATGATATTCTCGATTACACTTTATCCGAAACAATTTTGAAAGATTTAAATAATACATTATCCGTATCAGATATTATTAATGAAACTGTCATTACCAATCTGTTTGTATCTATTGCTAATTATATGGTTGAAGTACAAGATTCATGCAAGATGAATAGTGAAACGTTCTGTAACCAAGCCCATCAACGCATCAATAATGAATTAGAGGATATTTTTACCATTATGCTTCGTAATAGCTATCCTGAACAGAATATTGACGTACTTGTTAACAGTGCGAGTTTTCTAGCTTCAGGATTATGTGGTCTCGCTAGACATTGGCTCGATACCAGTTCGCTTACAGCAGAAGCCTTTATAGATAAAAATTTACCTTTCTTAATTCATCATATAACACACTTATAATTCAACTTCTGAGGCATTGCCTTAGAGGTTTTTTTATGGAAAAAACTAATCTAATCAACAAATACTGAGCATTGTTGTCTAAGCAACAAATTTCATAAGCATGTATGTTGCATGTTAATCAAATAGGGCGTATATTACATTTATACAACAAGTGTTAGTTAAGTAATACATGTTGTTTTAATATTAATTGCGTTAGGAGGGGAAGACATGTCAGATATCGATGAACATAAGGGATTTAAACGAACGTTCAAAAATAATAAATTGACGCTAGGTTTATCCATACCATTTGATAATAAACAACAAAATAATATAGATTTTGATGAACAAGTGAGATACGCTCAAAAGGCAGAGTCCTTGGGGTTTGCAAGTTTATCTGTGAGAGATAATCCACTGTACAGTCCTCATTTAGGCAAGGTTACAACGAATTATGATCCGTTCGTCTATTTAACCTATCTGAGTGCCTTTACCTCAAAGATTGCACTGGGTACTGGTAGTACCGTAGCAACCTTACGACATCCCATTCATCTAGCTAAATCAGCTGCCTCACTTGATCTCATTTCCAATCAACGTTTATTACTCGGTATGGCTACCGGCGATCGTTCTTTCGAATTCCCTGCATTTAAAGTAGATGAAAGTGAATTAACAGAACGTTATCAAACAACCATTCAATCATTAAGAGCACTTTGGCAATCACATTCTCCCAACATTTCAAATTCAATTTTTGAATTATATGAGGATTCAGGGTTACAAGCATTGCCAAAACATCATACAATTCCAATGTTTGGTACCGGATATTCAAAACAGTCAATGGCTTGGCTTCAAGAAAATATGGATGGTTGGTTATTTTACGCCCAACCTTTTCAAGATCAAAAGAAATTAGTTGAAGCTTGGCACAGTGGTACTGACCGCTTCAAACCATTTATGAATATTTTAATGATTGATTTATCCCGAAATCCAAATGAAACCGTTAAACCGATCAAAGGTGGTTTCCGTACTGGACGTAAAAATTTATTACAAATATTAAAAGCTTATGAATCAATTAATACAAATCATATTATCTTAAGATTTACAAATGATGATCGTGATATCGAAGAACTCATAGAAGAAGTTGGAACGTATATTGTACCCCACTTCCCAGCACATACAAATTAGGAGGAATAAATAATGAGAGAATTACTAGATAGAATTAATCAATTAGCAAATAAAGAAAAAGTTGAAAGTTTGAGCGTTGAAGAAAAACAAGAACAACATCAATTAAGACAAGAATATTTAGGTATGATAAGAGGTCAAGTACTTCATACTTTCTCTACTATGAAAGTTTTAGACCCACTTGGACAAGACGTTACACCAGATAAAGTGTATGACTTAAGAGAAGAATACGGCAATATTCAAGAAAATTAAAAGCATATTATTAAGACTTAGGCTGCCCTTAAAGTTCCAACTTTGAGGGCAGCTTTTTTATGTCCATATTTTTGAGTAAAATTCTGAGTTGAATCACAGCTCAATTTGTTGAAACCCTTTCCTAGGGAAACTATAAAGTAGTTCTTTGATTTTAATAATTAAAATTACTTAATGAAGTGATTGCTCACTTATGTTCGTTTATGCGACTGATTCTCTATGCCACTCAACAAATATATTTCATAGTCTATCGTAGAATAGTTCAAGCTACAAATGTTTATTTATAAGATATATTCAGGTATAGAATCAAAAATCATAACTTATCACGATAATAATTATGATATTATATAAAATAAATATATAATAATATATAAAACAACTAAGAAGGTGCATCTATGAATAAAGTATCAAGTAAACATCATTGGGAAAATGTATGGAAGTTTTCTAACAAAAAAGAATCATATAATTTCCCACCATCAAGAATTGAAAGAGCAAAAGATAAATTAAAAACATTTATTTATAATGAATATTATTTTAGTCCAGGCGATAAAGTATTAGAAGCTGGATGCGGAGATGGGGCCATCCTATTCAAACTTATTGAGAAATATAAAATTGAAGGACATGGTATTGATATTTCTGAAAATGCAAAAAGTATTGCAACTGAGTATATGATTAAAACTGGAATCAAATTTAAGTATGTTATTGGAGATGTTCAAAATTTACCTTACCCTCAAAATACATTTGATACAGTTATTTCATTAGGTGTTATAGAACATTTTCTAAACCCTGATAAAGTCATGAATGAAATGTATAGAGTATTGAAAACTAATGGACACCTTATATTAATGACACCAAATAAATATTCGTTTGGTATTTTAGATAAGAAAATAAAAATTTTATTAAAAGTTTGGAAATTTGGTTATCAAACGGAATATAGCGTAAATGATTTAGAAAAGATAGCTAATAAATATGGTTTTAAAGTAGTCTCACGAAATACTGAACTACGAAAGACTTTTAAGAACGACTCAATCAGTTTTAAACTGATTTCATCAATTGATCAAATATTAAATGTTTTTAATAAAAATTTTGGATTCTACAGTTATATATACCTCATAAAGGAGGTAGATAAAAATGATTATAAATCATATCAAACTTCAATTTAATGAGACAGTTACAAAATATGATTCTGTTTTAATTGTTTTAACCTATCAAGGACATCTTGTTTTTGTTAAAAATAAAAAAAGAGCATGGGAATTAACAGGAGGTAAGGTAAACCATAATGAAACGATGAATGAGACAGCTATCAGAGAAGCTTATGAAGAGTCTGGCGCTGTCATCACTGAAAATGATATAGACTATTTAGGTTACTATATACTACCAAATGGCCATACCACTACAATTACAAAAGCTGAAGTAAGCTATTTTAAAGATATACCGAAATATTCAGAAACTACTGAAAGAATACTTACGAAAGAACCATTAGACAAAAATTTATTATCATTTCAAGATGGGTTATATGAAGAAATTTTTAAATATTTAGGGGCATACCATGAATAAGGTTAAAAAAGGGTATTTATTTAATATTATTTCCGTAGCAATCATGTCTTTAACCCCAATATTAAACAAACTTTCACTCACTGATTTATCACCTATTCAAGCAAGTTTTTTTAATGCTTTGTTTTCAACTTTAATATTATTAATCACTGTATTATTCGATAAAAGTAAAATAAAAATCTATCATAACAAATCTATATGGCTCTTAGGTATTACTAATACAATAGGTATTTTACTCCAATATGTAAGTTTAAGTTTGTTAGATCCAGTTAGTGTTGGATTATTAGGAAGATTTTATATTATATTTGCGTTGTTTCTTTCAGTTCTCTTTCTAAATGAAACGTTGCGCAAACACGATACCCTTCCTATAATTTTTGCTATTATAGGTTCATTCTTGATTACTCATTTTTCAGGTGATTTTAACAGTATATTAGGTGTGATTGCCGCCCTATCTTATACATTCTTTTTTGCGCTAACGAATATGTTAGCTAAAAAGACCGTTAAAGACATTGATTCTAAAACCATCTTACTATACAATCAGGCGACTTCTACTTTGTTGCTAGGTATCATATTAATTGTGACTAATCATTTACATACCATACATATAGGCATAGGTTTGTTCTCTATTTTACTCTCTGCTTTGTGCAGTGGTGTAATAGGACTTTTATTATTTTATGAAGGCTTGAAATACATTTCGTTTCGTGAAGCGAATATTATAAGAACCCTCAATCCTATATTTGTGTTTATATTTTCTTTCCCGTTTTTCCCTTTACCATTAACACCTAAATTCATAACCGGTGCGATTTTAATCATTATTTCTATCATTTATATGAATCTATATAAAGATAAAAAAACGTCTTCATGATCACTTTTTCATTAAAAATGCGCCCCAACATTAGATCTCATTCTAGCTTTGGGGCGTATATTAATTAGCGTATTTTATAAAATTAATTGAACTAACAAACTAAGAAATTATATTTATGTCCATCTGGGTCTGCAAAAGTTGCACCGTAATATCCTTGATAAGTCCCAGGCTCATCAATCACTTTACCGCCTAGCACTTCCACTTTATGCATTAACTCATCCACTTCATCAGTCGTTTTTACACCTAAAGATATGATGACTTCATTAGGTTGTTTTGAAACTGATTCATGCGTCACTTTTTCAAAATGGTTATTTTCAATTAAAATCATAATCGTTTGTCCGATTTTAATACCAACCATTTTGTCTAGCATATCTGGATTTTTATTAATCTCAAATCCTAAATTTTTGTAAAATTGCTCGCTACGTTCTAAATCTTCGACATGTAAATTAAACCACATTGACTGAGTCATAGTCTTCCCCCTCATTTTAAAAAAATTAAAAGTTCACTTCATTAATCCATTGTTCTAACGTTAAACGACCGGGATTGATCTCATCCATTTGATTAAAATCGATCACATACCCTTTTTCTTCTAGCCAACCACGTTCAGCCGTGCCACTTGAAAATGACCCTTTAATTTCTGTAGGTTTACCTGTCACCGTAGCAAATGTTTTTACAACTTCTTTTAATTTAAGTTCATCAGAAGCGATTTCAATCGCTTGGTGGTTATATTTGTCAGTATTCGTAAACACATTGGCAGCAATTTTAGCGATATCGATTGAAGAAATCATCGCAAATTTAACATCTCTATCGATAAATTCAGGAATTACAATTTCGCCATTCTCTACTTTAGTAATTCTTAAGAAGTTATCCATGAAAAATGACGGTTTAATAATTGTGTAGTTTAACGCGCTTGCTTTAAGCTCATTCTCAATCTCAGCAAGTGCTTCAAAGTGAGGGCCTGTACGATCACGATTGACGCCACCTGCAGTGCTGTAAACAATATATTCAATACCTTGTTGTTCCGCCGTTTGTATAATCATCTTACCTTGACGTAATTCCTCTTCTACATTGTCTACAATAATAGGTTGAACACTATAAACACCATATTGACCTTCCATAGCCTTTGTTAAGCTGTCTTGATGACTTAAATCGCCTTCAAATATCTCTAAATGGTCATTATCGATTGAAGTCAACGTTTCATTATGTTGATTACGTGTAAAAGCACGAACATGCCAACCATCTTCTAATAATTGTTTTACCACAGCATTACCTTGTTTTCCTGTAGCACCAATAACTAATATACTTTTACTCATTATTTATCTCTCCTATTGTAAAAACCAATAATCTTCTTTTTCACCTTTTAAATACGTATAATCTTCAGGTTGAGCACCGTTTTGTCTAATGTTGTCATTGATTAAATCACGAACATCCCACACTAAGTGTATAAATGTTTGCAATTTATTGCCAAAGAAACCATTTGGGGCATCCATGTCTAATACCCTTTCCACTTCTTCAATAGAAATATTCATTTCTTGAGCAATATTTTCAATACTTAATGTTGATTCACGGAAATGTGCTTTCAACTCTTCACTCGTCACGTGTCTTTGATGTTTATTTAATGACATATTTACCCCTCTTTTCAAAAAATAAATTAATTAACCCTTTATATTTGTATTCATCATTAACAAGATTTATAATAAACGGACAGTTATCCGTTAGTCAACGAAATCTATTTAAGAGGTGATATGATGCGTAAGGATGCATTAAAGAATCGACAACGTATTGAAGACAAAGCACTAGAATTATTTAATTCCGAAGGCGTTGAAAATGTAAGTATGAATAGAATTTCTAAGGAATTGAATATTGGTATGGGGACACTCTATCGTCACTTCAAAGATAAAAGTGACCTATGCTATCGCATTATCGAACATGACTTCGATGACATTATGACGCAAATGCTAGAAATCAAATCACACTATGCGTCTAAAACTGATATCATGGCCCATTCGCTGGATATATTTTTAAAATTTAAAACGGATAATAGTGGTTTATTACATTGTATTGAAGGTAAAGATAATGCCCAGTTGTTCCGTGAAAGTGACTTCTTCAAACATTTGAATCAATATTACTTTGATTTATTTAATGATTATACAGACGAATCTTGGGCAATATTTAAAACAGATATGCTATTAAAATCTTTAACAACTGAGACCTTTGAATTTCAAAAAAACGAACGACAACTTTCTAATGAAACATTTAGAAATAATTTAATCAAACTATATTTACCTAAAGAGGTGACGCAATAATGGAAAGAATCACGTTAATCACTGGCGGCAACAAAGGGTTAGGCTTTGAAACTGCGAAAGCACTAAAGGAACAAGGACATAAAGTATATATTGGCTCTCGTGATGAAGCACGCGGTCAAAAAGCTGCTGAAGCACTTGGCGTAGATTATGTGCAACTAGATGTTACCGATGACGCTTCAGTTCAAAATGCTTATAAAACCATTGAAAATAAAGAAGGCCGTTTAGACGTATTAGTCAATAATGCAGGCATCTCAGGTGGTTTCGCTAAACCTGCAGATTTAACTGTTGAAGACGTGGAGAACGTGTATAACACAAACGTCTTTAGTATCGTACGTATGATGAACACCTTCATTCCACTTCTTGAACAATCTGACCAACCTGTTGTAGTCAATGTAAGCAGTGGTTTAGGTTCATTTGGCATGGTAACGAATCCCGATACACAAGAATCAAAAGTGAATTCTTTAGCTTATTGTTCATCAAAATCTGCCGTAACGATGTTGACCGTACAATATGCGAAGGGATTACCGCATATGCAAATTAATGCCGCTGATCCTGGTTCAACTAATACAGACTTAGTTGGTGACTTTAGTAATAACTCTAAGCCAGCATCAGAAGGCATCATCCCTATTGTTCAACTTGCAACTATTGATAAAGATGGCCCTACAGGTACTTTTATTGATGGTAACGGCACTATGCCTTGGTAATTTTGAATAATTATTTAAATTTTAGGAGGCTTTTCTAATGAAAAGTATTAACTTTGAAGAACATTATGTTGTAGAGGATATTCAAAAGGAAACAATGAAATATATGTCTGCTGACCCTAAAGGTGTACCAATGAAAACAATGCTTGAAGGTCTTGAACAAAAATCTGGTTTCACAGATGCTGATGAAATCTCACATCATGATAAACGTATCCATTTTATGGATAAACATGATGTTGAAATGCAAGTATTATCCTATGGTAATGGCGCACCATCAAACTTAGAAGGACAACGCGCAATTGATTTATGTAAAAAAGCGAATGATACATTAGCAGAATATATTGAAAAATATCCAGATCGATTTGTTGGGTTTGCGACGTTACCAATTAATGAACCAGAGGCAACAGTTGAAGAATTTAAACGTTGTATCAATGACTTAGGGTTCAAAGGTGCCTTAATTATGGGACACCCTAAAAACGGTTTCCTTGATCAAGATGCATACGAACCATTATTCGCCGCCGCGGAAGCATTAAACGCGCCGATCTATTTACATCCATCTCCAGTACAAAGTGACGTGTATCAAGCGTACTACAAAGGGAACTATCCAGATGTAACAGCAGCTACATTCGCTTGTTTCGGTTATGGTTGGCATGTTGATGTAGGTATTCATGCAATTCATTTAGTACTTTCAGGTATATTTGATCGTCATCCAAACTTAAATATTATTATTGGACACTGGGGCGAATTTGTACCATTCTTCTTAGAACGAATGGATTCCATTTTATTTGCAGATCACCTACAACATCCAATTAGTCATTATTTCAAAAATAATTTCTACATTACACCAAGTGGCATGTTAACAAAACCACAATTTGATCTAGTTAAAGCAGAAGTCGGTGTTGATAGAATCTTATATTCAGCTGACTATCCATATGTAGAACCTGACCAACTTGGAACTTTCTTAAGCGATCTAGGTTTAACAGAAGAAGAACAAGAGAAAATTAGTTATACCAATGGTGCTAAATTATTGGGTTTAGATAAATAATCATATAACTACAATCAAATAATAAATCATACAAATTCAATCGCAAAATCAAACTTTATCGGAGGTTTTATAAATGGAAACATTAGAATTACAAGGCGCTAAATTACGTTATCACAAAGTGGGTAATGGTCCTGTTATCATCTTCATTCCTGGTGCAAATGGAACTGGAGATATCTTCATGCCACTTGCACAACAATTAAAAGATAAATTCACTGTTGTCGCTGTAGATCGACGTGGATATGGACAAAGTGAATTAACTGAACCACTACCTGAGGAAGCAATCAATCCAAATAGTCGTTACCGAGTTAAACGTGATGCGCAAGATATCGCTAAATTGGCAAAATCATTAAGTGATGAGCCAGTATATGTATTAGGTTCAAGCTCCGGTTCAATCGTAGCAATGCATGTTTTAAAAGAACATCCTGAAGTTGTTAAAAAAATCGCATTCCATGAACCACCTATTAATACATTCTTGCCAGATGCAAAATATTGGCAAGATAAAAACGCCGAAATCATTGATATTGCAATAAATGAAGGTATGCCTCAAGCTATGAAATTATTTGGTGAAACATTACAAACAAGTAAATTAGACCAAGAATACATGTCAAAACCAGCAGAAGCTGAAAGTGATGCTGATAGCCAAAAACGTTTCGACGAGATGTTAGGCTGGTTTAAATATGAAATTCGTCAATACACAGAGTCTGATATTTCAATAGACGATTTCAATAAACATAAAGACATTATTACTTTATTAAATGGTTTAGCTTCAAAAGGTTCATTCCCGCAAGAAGTCAACTTCTTCATTTCTGAAGAAACTGGCATCAAAATTATCGACATTCCAGGTGGTCACTTAGGATACGTTCAAGACTCTGAAGGTTTCGCTAAAGTATTACTTGAAATGTGGGCTTAATTGGAATTAAAGGAGTGTCATTATAGTGCTTTTCACTAGAAATAAACCATATACAAATGAAACGTTACTAGCTAAAGAAGATATTCTTGAGCTCATTCAATTTGAACGTTTCTGTCGTGATAATGCCCTTTGGGAGAGTATGGAAACATGTTTCGCAGATGATTCTTATATCAATATTTCTTGGTTCAAAGGAAATGGTAGTGAATTTGTCGCTTCATCCAGGATCCTAGGACATAAATAGTGTAATATTATTATTTTGCAAATTCGCAGTTGCTGACTGAACTGAGAAGACGCTTAAATCAAGCTTCTCTCAGTTCTAGTCATCCTTGCGGGCGGGGCCCCAACAAAGAGAATTTCACTAAGAAATTCTACAAGCAAAGCAAGTTGGGAGAGGGAAGACGAATTTAAAAGAATTCTGTCCCACTCCCTCAAATTTGAATTAATGACACGCGTGCTGTAGCGATTATGCAAGCGACCATTCAAACACGCCTTCCAATTCAAAATGTTGAAATGGAATTACAATCAGATGCTAAATTGGTATATTGTCTCGAACAAAATCAACAAGGCGTTTGGTATATTACTCGTCTTGAATGTATATATGAGAAAGATAGCTTAACACCAGTTAAACCAACAACGATTAATCTACCAAAGGATGACTTTACAGATTATCGTCCAAGCTATGCTTGCTTATCTTATGCATTAAATGCCATTGGTTATGATGTAAACAGTGAGTTACAAGGTATCGATAGACCAAATGAAGTCAATGCGTATTATGATGAAATCGATGATTGGCTAACTTTTAAAAATGAAAAGAAAGAAGCGTAAAAAATATGAAAAAAATTGATTTACATGCTCATTATATTTCACCTGGATTCTCGAAATTTCTAGATGATTATTTCGATGGCAAGGGAGACGGTGTAGCAACACCGAACTTCTCTCCTGAAGGTTATTTAGATTTAATGACACGTATGGATATTGAATATGGTGTATTGTCTATTTCAAGTCCCCATATTAGCGCTGCACCAGATGATGAAATGGTTAATTTGGCTAAAGAAGTCAATGCGTATGCATCTGAATTTACACACAAATATCCAGAGCAATTAGGTTTCTTTGCGACGTTACCACTGCCATTAGTGGATGAAAGCATTGAGACGATTGATACTGCATTAGATAAGCAAGGTGCTTTAGGTTTCACTTTACCTACGAATGCCCGTGGTATTTATGTTGGTGATGACCGCCTAAATAAAGTCTTAACTAAATTAGATGAGCGTCATGCCGTTGTTGCACTTCATCCGAATGAACCTAAGCCTAATATCGAAGCAATGAGCGACGTTGTTCCTGTACCGTTAATGGAATTCATCTTTGATACAACACGTACGGTCATTTATATGAGTCAAAACAATGTGTTTAGCAAGTATCCAAATATTAAGTGGATTATTCCACATTGTGGTGCGTTACTTCCTGTTATTGCTCAACGTGTTGCAATGGGTAATAAGATGTTTGGAAGTGAACGTCAACCTGATGATTTAGAACAAGTTATGAAAGAGTTATACTTTGATTTAGCTGGAAAAGTCCTACCTTATCAGCTTCCAAATATTGCTCAATGTGTAGACATGGATAAAATTGTATATGGTTCAGATGCACCTTATACAACCGATCAAGTTGTTACGATGTTAGCTGATGAACTTGAAAAAACTGATTTAGTATCACATCATGAACTTGAGAAAATGTTATATGATAATGGTAAGCAGTTATTAAAAACAATTAAAAAAGATTAATAAGCATGAGCGGCACAGGTATCACTGTACCTGTACCGCCCATGCTTATTTTTTACGCCAATATTTCATCCATTGATCGATTTACGCTACTAGCGTACATTCCACCAAATTTTAGTAAATGGACCATAAATAAATATAGTCTATAAAACTCTAAACGCTTACGAGCACCTTTTCCTGAAGGATAGTGCTTCTCATATTCGTCATAAAATTCTCGGGTAAATCCACCAAATACAGTAGTGATTCCTAAATCAAACTCCCTATCGCCATAAAACGGTGCAGGATCGAATAAAGCGGGGCTACCATCTGTTAAGAACATATAATTGCCACCCCATAAGTCTCCATGCAACAATGACGGTTTACTATTGTGATTTTCTAGTTCATTTACCATCACTGTACGGACTTGTTCATAGACTTTATTATCTTCGTCATTCCATAATCCTTTCCGCATGAGTTCATCTCTCAAATGATCCATGCGACGTTCGACAAAGATTTCAATCCACGAATCAGACCAAGTATTATCAAATGAAATATCTCCACCTTCATGAGGTAAATCAAACCCAAATTTGCCGTCAGATTGTTGCTGGCTATGCATTTTGGCTACTAATTGACCTAGTTCTCGTTGACTACCGGTCGTTCCCTCATCTAAGTAACTCAATATTAAGAAAGCATCACCATTAATTTCACCGCTATCAATCACATGTGGTGCTGTAACTCCTGCTTCTTCAAAAGCGTTAAGTCCAGCAATTTCAGCAGCATAGAATGATTTATCACGATTGCGTTGAACTAACAAGAAATACACGTCATCTTCTGTAGTTACTTTGAATGCTTCGTTCACATCTCCACCACTCACCGGCTTAATGTCTCGTATATGATTTAATGGTAATTGTTCTTGCCAATCTTTTTTCATGATGTTTCCTCCTTCGAATACATCTTCTCACTTTATTATTATATTTCCTGAAAAAGGACTATTTAATCGTTAGCATATATATCCACATTTAAGTTGAGGCAAATTTTTAAACAGTTTCTAAATTAACTATGCAATTATTGTTGAACATGCTAGTCTTAGAGAGGAATGTTTTTTCAATGATATTAAATGAGGATAGTAAGCCTCAAATACAATGAAACAGGAGCATTAAAATGTATAAATTAATTAAACCACTATTATTTAAATTCGACCCTGAAAAAGCGCATGGCATGACCATTGATGCTTTAAAACTTGCCCAAAAACGCCCCTTTTTACTACCTATTATGCACAAAATCTTTAACTATGAAGATCCTTCTTTAGCACAAACAATTAAAGGTATCACATTTAACAATCCAGTTGGTTTAGCTGCTGGCTTTGACAAATCTTGCGAAGTACCTAAAGCACTTGAAAATGTTGGCTTCGGTGCACTTGAATTAGGTGGCATTACACCTAAACCTCAAGATGGTAATCCAAAACCTCGTATGTATCGTCTAGTTGAAGATAATGCATTAATCAATCGTATGGGCTTTAATAATATTGGTATGAACAGAGCATTATGGAATTTACGTCGCCATTCATACAATATCCCTGTTGGCTTAAATGTTGGTGTAAATAAAACGACACCTTATAATGAGCGTTATCAAGATTACATTAAAGTAATTGATACGTTTAAAGCTGATGTCTCATTTTTTACAGTTAACATAAGTTCACCAAATACTGAGAATTTACAAAGTTTCCATGATAAAGATGAATTTTCAATGTTATGCAAAGCTTTGAAAGACTTTAAAGCCAATACAGAAGTAAATGTCCCTATTTTCTTAAAATTAACTTCTGATTTAGAACTAGATGGTTTTAAAAATATTCTACCAGCAATTACTGAAACATTTGATGGTATGATTCTAGCGAATACAACTCGTAAGCGTGATGGTCTCACTTCTTCTAATAAAGTAGAAGATGGCGGATTAAGTGGACAACCCCTTTTCAAAAGAAATTTAGAGTTAGTGAAATGGGCATATCAACAAACAAATGGCGAATTCTTAATTATCGGCACAGGCGGTATATTTAGTGCTAAAGATGCCATTCAAATGATGCGAAATGGTGCATCTCTTGTTCAAATCTATTCTTCATTAGTTATTGAAGGTCCTGGTTTGACTAAGAAGATAAATAAAGACATCGCTGCTTACTTAAAGCAACATAATTATAATAATGTGAGTGATATTATTGGATTAGACGCCAAATAATATAGCTTTACTTAATTATAAAAAGTACTATACTTAAGCCAAAGATAACAAGTTTACCGGAGGGGTATACGTATGACTGCAGAAGATAAAAATAAAAAACAAAATGCAGACCAACCGTCTAAAAGTAAAAAACAGCCATCAAATCAAAATGATAAAGTGACAAAAGATGACGATAATAGCATTGGTTACAACGGTGAAAAGAAAACTGCACTTGATCTTGAAATCGAACGTGAATTACTTGAAATGATGGAAAATGAAGATCCAGAACCTGAGAAGCAGAAAAAAGGTTTAAAAATTGCAGGTATCCTATCTGCATTTGTGATTGCCATTCTAGCCATTATACGTTTTATTAATCGAACAATATAAAATACGACTCCTAATTTGAAAAGATTAAACTTCAAATTAGGAGTCATTTTCTTTAAATTTGCTGTAAAAAGTCTTTAGCTTCTTGATTGATTTGTTTAAAATCAATGCCTTGAGCCATCGCTGCGAAGACACATCCACAATAGCATTGTCGAAATATATGATAGTCATTACACATCTCTATTGAACGTTCATAGCCCTTATTTTTCTTGAAGTCACTCGGCAAGTAGCTCACGTCATATAAATGTTGTACTTCCATACCCAGTTCATTTATAAGTTGCGCATTCTTTTTAGGTGATAGTGTGAGTGCACTTCCAAAGTAGTCATACCCGTATTTCACAGCAGCTTCAGCAACTAGCTCCAAACGCATTTCGAAACATGCTGTACAACGCAACCCTCCTTCTGGTTCTTCAGTGAGGCCACGTGATTTTGCCATTTTCATAAATTCATGCGGTTTATATTCCGCTTCAATATATTTAACATTCTTTCCAGTTTTCTCATTAAAATCATTAACAAATTGTTCCTGAACTTTTGCACGTCTTAAATATTCATTTTTAGGATGTATATTGGGATTCGCAAAATAAATTGCCACGTCAGCATACTCCGTTAAATATTCTAACGTATAAGTGCTACATGGCGCACAACAACTATGTAGTAAGATTTTAGGTCTTAAACCTTCCCTTTCCCATTGATTAATTAATTTTTTCAATACCCTATCGTAGTTAATTTTTTGATTCTTCATTTTAGCAATAATTGGATCAGCTTTTAACATAAAAATGACTCCTTAAGCATTATATAAATTTATTATATAATAATTAAGGAGTTGAATAATAGTTAATATTCTTTTTTGAGCATAATCATATAGTAAATAAACATGATACCGCCGAATAGCACACCAGAAAATGCACATTTGATTAATTGTTCTTTGAAGTCAAATCCGTCATTAAAAATATAAGGGAAGATAACCCCCGTAATAATAAACATCACCGTTGCAAAATAAACGACGAAAAACGAGCATTTTATTGCAAGCTTTTTCACCCATTGTTTGTATTCTTCAGCTGAATGAGCTTTTAACTCATCTAAACGGTTTCTTCTATTAATCCAAAGAGATACAAACGTTAAAATAACACTCAACGCTAATAAGCATATTGTTCCAAAATTCACTGTTTCTCTCTTCATATCAATAACCAAACTTATTGTACCTAAGATAACTATTGAAATATATGTCAGTAAAAACATAATCGCTAACTTATGTTCAAGCACACCTTGCTCACGCTCATCACGACCTGTGGGATTTTGAGTGAACCAATTAAATAATATTTGACTAAATTTATCCATTTCTTAATCCCCCTCACCATATTCTTTAACAATTTTACCTTTACCAACGAAATAACTTACTACGCCGAAAATTAAAGCAGAAATAAAATTAAGTGTTATGAAAAATCCTAATTCAATCTTTTGATCTGAAAAATATAGTCGCGTTAAATTAAGTAGGCTCATGATTACACCGAACATAATGCCACCGAAAATACTGCCTAACTTATGCTTCTTTAATAGTCTTTGATATGCTTCTTTAGAATAAACTCGATTTTCATCTAAATTATTTTTTCGGATGCCCCTCGATAAGAAAATACTAGCAATAAAGAATAAAACAAATATACCTATGGTCGGTACATTAACACGTTGAACAACATAATCATTAATTAAACTTATAAAAGCTAGGATTAGTAAGCCTAAATAAGTGATAATAAATGTTGTAGTGACGTGTCCGTATAATTCTTCTTTTTCACGTTCATCAAGTTCAGTCGTTGTACCGATGATTCGATTAATCATCTTATCTCTAAAATTAGTCATCCTCAACCACCTCAAGATTATTGATAACCCTTTATGTAAAATATAAACGACATTAAGATGAATGTCAAATATAGCCGACACACACATTGATTAATTTGCTTAACATCAAGTGTTATGCTAAAATATCTTTAAAAAAACACCTAGCACGTTTGTGACTTGGTACTAGGTGTAAAAATAAAGGACATATTACTGACTTATAGGTAAGCCAATATGTATCTCCAATTTCTATTATTGGGCTAACGTTTTCTTAATTGCGAGTTAAGAAAACGTTATTTTTTATACTTTATTTCAAATATTAAAATAATTATATAACCCAAGATACATAGAATGTCATTTAATGGGAGATGAACCGTTATATCTATTGTCATCATGCTCTCCCCCTCTCTCCCAATTGGATTTATAGAGTTAGAGATACATAACAACGTAATAGGTTCCCTCATTTTTATGCGTTTCATTATACATCGTATGCTATTATATAAAACTCAATAATATATGCTTAATTCAACAATTTATAATAATCTTTTTAAAATTAAAAAGCTCCTAATCACTAATATCAGTAATTAGAAGCCATGCATTATTTATTAATCTCTCTTTGTATAATTGTAGCTGGTCCATTATTAACATTATCATAGAAGTATTGAATTAAATCTTCTTTAGGGATGCGGTTACCATCCTCAACCCAATGTCTTAAGAACGATAATCCTGCACCTGAAACATAGCTCATAAAATATGAGAAAGGTATACCACTAATATCACCATCTAAATTAGTAAAACTATTTAAATAGTTTGTTAGCAAGCCATATAATTTTTCATGCAATCCAGATTCCGTGCCTATTTTGAACATTAATTGATAAAACGTTATATTTTCTTCAATATGTACAATAAGAAATTCCATTATGTGTCTTAAGTCTTCTGTTGAGAACTTTCCACCACTACTCTTTTTACTCTCTTTAATAAAATTACGCACAATATCTACATGTTCATCTTCCATCTTATCTAGCAAGTCATATTTATCTAAATAATGCGTATAAAACGTACCACGATTAATATCAGCTAAATCAGAAATTTGTTGTACAGTAACATCATTGAAATCATACTTATGTAATAAATCTATGAATGCTATTTTAATCGCTTGTTGAGATTTTCTAATTCTACGATCTTGAGTCATTTGATAGACCTCACTTTAAATGTTTGTTTTTGTACAATTATATCGGCTTTGTTGGTTTTCGTACAATTGCATGCATATTGATTGTTGTAACGTTCAACGTCACGGTTTAACATAACCTTGTATTCGAAATGAGCTTTTTAAAGTGAGGATGAAACATATGATTAACAATAATTTAGGCAATCCACAATTAGAAGTAACACATGTTGAAGATGTAAAAGATGGCATCAATCAAGTTGTTGTAGATAGTATTCAATATGGAAATCAAGAAATGATTATGGAAAAAAATGTTCCAGTAACTATGAAAGATGGCGAAATATTATACGTCAACATCTTCCGTCCAAAGAAAGATGGCCAATTCCCAGTTGTCATGTCAGCTGATACTTATGGTAAAGACAATAAACCAAAAATTAAAAATATGGGTGCCGCTTGGCCTACATTAGGTGCTATACCTACTTCAAGTTTTACACCTGAAGAATCTCCAGACCCTGGCTATTGGGTGCCAAATGATTACGTTGTAGTTAAAGTTGCACTCAGAGGTAGTGCAGGTTCAAATGGCGTATTATCACCTTGGTCTAAACGTGAAGCTGAAGACTATTATGAAGTTATAGAATGGGCCGCACAACAAGAGTGGAGCAATGGTAACATTGGTACAAACGGCGTGTCTTATTTAGCAGTAACACAATGGTGGGTAGCATCATTGAATCCCCCACATTTAAAAGCGATGATTCCTTGGGAAGGACTAAATGATATGTATCGTGAAGTCGCATTTCATGGCGGTATTCCAGATACTGGTTTCTTCCGATTCTGGATACAAGGTATCTTTGCTAGATGGACAGACAATCCAAATATCGAAGGCCTAATTCAAGCACAACAAGATCATCCATTATTTGATGATTTCTGGAAACAACGTCAGGCACCATTATCTAATATCACTACACCATTGTTAACTTGTGCTAGTTGGTCTACACAAGGTTTACACAATAGAGGTAGCTTTGAAGGCTTTAAACAAGCAAGTTCTAAAGACAAATGGTTATATATTCATGGCCGTAAAGAATGGGAAAGTTATTACGCAAGAGAAAATCTTGAAAGACAAAGAGAATTCTTTGATTATTACTTAAAAGAAGAAGACAATGATTGGTTAGAAACACCTCGTGTAATTTACGAAGTACGTGATCAATTCTATCGTGGTGAATTCAAAAATGCTGATCAATTCCCACTTCCAAACACAAATTATAAAGCACTATATTTAAATAATTCAGATATGTCATTAAGTAAAACACAAGTATCAAATGACTTAGTCGCTGCATACGATTCTGAAAGTGATGACGATGAATTACGTTATGTTTATACTTTCGAACAAGATACAGAATTGACTGGTAATATGAAATTAAAACTGTGGGTAGCTGCAGAAAATGCTGAAGATTTAGATATCTTTGCAGGCATTAAAAAGTTAGACCGTCGCGGTAATGAGGTGCATTTCCCTGATTTCAATCATATTGAAAAAGATCAAGTCGCAACAGGTTGGTTACGCATTTCTCATCGCGAACTAGATGAAACGAAATCAACAATTGCACAACCATGGCATACACATAAACATGAACAAAAAGTTAGTCCAAATGAAATCGTGCCAGTCGAAATAGAATTATTACCATCTGGTACATTATTTAAAAAAGGTGAGTCATTAGCAGTTGTTGTTAAAGGTAACGAAATTATCAAAGGTAATAGTACTCCTTTACCTAATATGAAAACACGTTATGAACACGAAGATACAGTAAACAGAGGCAATCACCTTGTTTATACTGGTGGCGATTATGATTCACACTTAATTATTCCAGTAATTGAATAATTATTTAAAGTTAAACAAACATTAAATATTTTCCTTTTCTCAATACCTAAAAGCCAGTAGATGAATTATAAAATTCACTTACTGGCTTTTAAATTTATATATCATCAATCATTAATAATTATCTCAAGCTATTATTAGAGCCAACGCCAAAATAATTGATGTAAAATACCTAAATCATCATATCGATGAACGATAGTTGAACCAAATAAATGTAAGGCAAATCCAATAATAACAAAGAAAATCATAACACTATAGAAACTCGCAAAACGTAACGTATGATTTACACTATATTTTGAAATTAAATAAACTGATGATGTTAAAAGTAAAATCACTGAAAAGGCAATCAATATACCACTGAAAATATACATTTCAAGGAAAAACACAATAAATCCTAAAAATAGTATACTTACTGATAATGTATTAACTAATATATAATCAGATAAAATCTTTTTAAAGGAAATGCTTTCTACTATCATTAAGCGAATAACGGCGAATGTTACGATAAATAAAAACGCAAGCGCTAGCATAGTAGTTAATACAAATTTCAAGATAATTGTTGCAGTATCAACAAAATAACCATCAAATAAACTTGCTGAAAGTAGGTGTAATAACATTCCTAATATAAGTAAACCAATAATAACTAATGATGATAGCAAAGTAATACTAAATGACTTATTCCCTTTCATCACTACATCATGAGAAGTAAAAGCTTGCTTAAAAAATTGCTTACTTTCATTAAAGGTCGATTTCACCTTAATCGTGAATGGACCTTCAGCATAACGGTGTTCATAAGACATATATCTATGTGCAAATTCACCACGATCGTACTCACTTTGATTCTGTTCTCCATTAATTTGTTCTTGCTTAACAGCTGTAGAATGACTTGTAGATTGAATCTCCGAATTGAATGATTCTGTTGTCGATTGCGTTGATTGAGATAATGAACCATTTAATTTATTACCACAACTACCGCAATATTGATCTCCTTGTTGATATGTCTGACCACAATTTGGACATTGCATTAGGGCTACCTCCATAAATATAAAATTCTAAGTTATTATACCATTATTTTATATTGCGTCATATATTATATTTTATAAATTAAAAAAGAAGGGAGTGGGACAGAATTCT